>CAZQWP010000100.1:0-6202 GCA_964597005.1 uncultured Methanosarcinales archaeon
TATGTATAATATAAAACATAACGATGATAAAATTAACGCTCCGATAAACGAGAATTTTTTCAAATTTCAAGGGATATAAAACCAAAGATTACCGGGCTCGTTATGGGTCAACGGGAATCTAGGTTGTAAGAATCTCCATGCGTAAGCGTGGAGTAGTTCAACAACAGAAAATGTGTATTTTGTATTATATAGGTGCCCTGACTGAAGAATACTTATAACATCAGGATATGGAATTGTCCACATGGGAAAAATGACAAAAGGCAAAGTAGGTTCTTTTTACAATTTTTTATCAGATGGTTGCAAACTCTGCCAGCTGGGCGCTAAGATGGTGCTTTTTGTCACTGGTAAATGCGAACGTGGCTGTTTCTACTGCCCGGTTTCAGAAGACCGTAAAAAGGATGTGGTATACGCGAACGAACATCCCGTACGGTCGGATGAGGACGTGATCAATGAAGCGCTGCAGATGAGTGCCCTTGGAACAGGCATCACTGGCGGTGAGCCATTGCTTAAACTTGAGCGCGTCCTGCACTACATACGTCTCCTGAAATTGGAGTTTGGACCTAGACACCATATTCATCTGTATACTTCCATTGCACCTGATAAGGATACGCTTGCCGCACTTGCTGACGCCGGACTGGATGAGATGCGTTTCCATCCTCCTCTTGAGTTATGGAACTCCCTGAAAGACACACCTTTTGCAGACTCTATCCGAACTGCAATTAAACTGGAAATTTCAGCCGGGATCGAGGTTCCTGCCATGGAAGGTGCAGAAAAGATCACGGATTTTGTCAATAGTGTCGGTGGGTTCCTGAACCTTAACGAACTCGAGTTTTCGGATGCCAATGCAGATGCCATGCGAAAACGCGGCTTTGAACTTCACGATGACATGTCCAATGCCGTGGCAAATTCGCGTGCATGTGCCCAGAAAATTGCACCATGTTGCGCAAAATTTCATTTTTGTTCATCCAAGTACAAAGATGCAGTACAGCTTAAGAACCGTCTTCTGCGCACTGCGGAAAATACAGCACGTCCCTTTGATGAGATCACAGAAGAAGGTACCATTGCTTACGGCGTGATCAAAAATAGTGACTTTGGCAGTTCCCTTGAAGTCCTGCAGAAGATGGAGATGCCGGATGACATGTTCGAGGTCAAGAATGGATCCATTGAAATCGCATGGTGGGTACTTGAGGATATTGCAGATGAGTTGAATGAAGTGGGCAGTATTCTTACGATTGTTGAGAGATATCCTTTTGAAGGCGGATTGGTGGTTCAAACAACACCAATTTGATAGTAAAAACCCAAAATATATAAATCAGAATGCTATAGGATAATTGCTTTCTGAACAGCTTTTGAAAGTGTTGGTCAATTACTATAAGTTTATAAACAAAAAATCTTATTGTTAATATTGAGGTGTTTGTACTGGAAACAATAGAAGAGCGAGTAAAAGCAAGACTAATCAAATATCTTGGTCGCGATGACACTGGTATCCGTAAGGTTGTCTTGAATCTTTTTTTAGAAGGAGGTATGTTCACCACGGGTGATGTGTATGAATATCTTCATAAAACGGATTTTGATGTTAGCTATAGGGGAGTATCAGCTATGGTCGGACTCATGAATACAAGACTTGGTATCCTTAGCATTAATGTGACCGGGGACCATAATATATATTCGCTGAAGGAAGACTATAAGGGGATAGTACAGTCCGTTCTGGAAAACTATTGAACTGCAATTGGCATTCAATTAAATTGATGATAATGGCTTTTGATACATTTTTTTATAGGTATGATCTTTTTCCAATTATCTGGTGATGCTACACGATTTTGTATGTCATTAAGGGGAAGACTTCCATGCTAAAGAGCATTATGCGTACATTTTATGGGGGTTATGAACGCCTGCTTACCCAGGAAGTGGCAGCAGGTCCGGTTCCCAGGCATGTTGCAATAATTATGGACGGTAACAGACGGTATGCTAGAAGGAGTGGAAGAGTCAGTCGCTTTGGTCACGCAAAAGGAGCTGACACCACAGAAAAAGTAATAGACTGGTCATGGGAGATCGGTATTGACCATCTGACTATCTATGCATTTTCAACCGAGAACTTCAACAGGTCCGCAGATGAGACAGAGACGATTTTTGATCTCATTGGTATCAAGTTTGACGAGATGTATGAAGATGAGCGCACCCATAGCCGCAGGATGAAGGTCCGGGTAATTGGAGATACTGCGCAACTGCCTGCTTCCCTTAAAAGATCCATAACAAAGATCGAAAATGCGACACGTGATTATGACGGGTTCCACCTGAACGTTGCAATCGCATATGGTGGCAAGCAGGATATTGTGCAGGCCGTGCGGGAAATTGCAGGTAAAGTGGAACACGGCGAGTTAACCTTGGACGAGATCACAGAAGCCACGATATCAGATCATCTTTATCCCGCAGGCGGAACTGCAGTTCCAAACGTGGATTTTATCATACGTACCGGTGGAGACGAACGCGTATCTAATTTCCTCCCTTGGCAGGCAAATGGGAATGAATGCGCTGCATATTTCTGTGCACCGTTCTGGCCGGAATTTCGCAAGATCGATTTTTTGAGGTCGATCAGGGTGTACCAGGCACGAATGGCAGAGCAACAGAGAAGTATTACTCACCGGACTGCAAGATTTTTAAGTGCACTTGGCAGAACAGATGTCAATGACATACGTAGTCACCAATAGTTTATGATGAAGAATATCAGGTGATCTGATATCCTGTGATAATGAGGGCTATCTGGCAGTTATCCTCGGGAATAGATTAAACTTATGAATAGAAAGGGTGTACTTTAAGTTCAAGTATTGTTTATGCAGGTGTTATCGGACGTGATAAAGCAGTAGTGTGTATAACTACAGGACACCTATTGAAGGATTCGGAAGAGGTCATTGATGTCTGTGCAGAACCGATCGTGGTGGATGCTACCATGGAAGCAATTCAGGAATCTGTTTTTTCCGATTATTTTTAAGCAAAGGATGAATTGGATAAGATTATAACAATGGATGGGTGTGAATAGTGCAGCAGGATTACAAACCAGGTGAGATTGAAAAGAAATGGCAAGAACGATGGAGCAAGAGCAGGATATTTGAAGCAGAACCTTCTGAAGATGAGAAGTTCTTTATCACGATCCCATACCCATACCTGAACGGAAATCTGCATGCAGGGCACACGAGAACCTTTACCATAGGGGATGTTGTGGCAAGGTACAGGCGGATGCTTGGTTATAATGTCCTTTTTCCAATGGGTTTCCATGTAACAGGCACGCCGATCGTTGGGCTTGCGGAACTCATTCAGAATCGTGAACCTCAGACAATGGAAGTGTATTCCAAGTTCCATGGTATACCTCTGGATGTGCTGGAAACACTGGATACGCCCGAAAAGATCGTGGACTATTTCAAAGTGGAATCGGAGTACAACATGCGCTCTATTGGCTATTCCATTGACTGGAGGCGAAAGTTCACAACCACCGACCCACATTATAAGAAATTCATTGAATGGCAGTTTAATCTCCTTTATGATAAAGGTTTGATCGTCAAAGGTTCGCATCCTGTGAAATGGTGTCCTCATGATAATAACCCGGTGGAAGACCACGACATACTGCACGGTGAGGGTGCAACAATTGTTGATTTTACATTTCTTAAATTCAAATACGATGATGTGGTGCTTCCATGTGCTACCCTTCGACCGGAGACTATCTTCGGGGTTACGAACCTGTGGGTGAACCCTGATATCGAACATGTGAAGATAAAGGTCAAAAAGGATGGCAGAGAGGAATTCTGGATCGTAAGCAAAGAGGCATACAGGAAACTCACATTCACGGACCGGAAAGTGGAATTTGTTGAAAACGTGCCCGCAAGATCGATCATTGGGATTAAGGTGAAAAACCCGTTTACAGGGGCAGAAGTGATCACACTGCCAGCTTCTTTTGTAAAAGGTGGGAACGGCAGTGGTATCGTGATGAGCGTCCCTGCCCATGCACCATACGATTACCTGGCACTTTGTGACCTGTATGACAAAGACCTGAGTGAATTTGGTATTGATGAAGACCTGCGCAAGATTGAGTTTATCTCCCTGATCAAGGCTCCGGAATTCGGGGAATATCCGGCAGTTGAGGCAGTTGAGAAGTTCGGTGTTACGGATCAGGACGATCCGCGTGCGCAAGAGGCCACAAAGGTTGTATACCGCCGGGAATTCCATGGCGGTGTCCTGAAGGAGAATACCGGAAAGTATGCAGGTATAGCGGTCTCGAAGATAAAGGACGTGCTAACACAGGATTTGATCGAACTGGGAATCGGTGAGGTCTTCTATGAGTTCAGCGAACCTGTGGTTTGCCGCTGCGGTACGCCATGTGTGGTTAATATGGTTCGAGGGCAGTGGTTTTTGAACTACTCGAACCCTGAGTGGAAAGAGAAGGTTTACCGCTGTATCGAAAAGATGGATATCATACCAGAAGAGTTGAGACTCGAGTTTAATAATAAGGTTGACTGGCTTAAGGACAAGGCATGTGCCCGTCGCAAAGGGCTGGGTACGAACCTGCCCTTTGATAAGAAATGGCTTATAGAGTCCCTTGGTGATTCGACCATCTATATGTCCTATTATATCATGGCAAAGTTCTTTGCAGACGGTATTACGCCTGAGCATCTGACACCAGCACTGTTCGATTACGTGCTACTTGGGAAGGTTACCGCAGAGGATGCAGCAGAAGATAGCGGTATTCCTGTTGAGACCATAAAACAAATGAGAAGTGATTTTGAATACTGGTATCCTGTTGATCTCAGGTCGTCGGGAAAGGATCTGATCCCAAACCACCTACTTTTCTTCCTGTTCCATCATGTGGCAATATTCGAGGAGGACAAGTGGCCGCTTGCAATTGCAATTAACGGTTTTGTGTCTCTTGAAGGTAACAAGATGAGTAAATCAAAGGGTCCGCTTCTGACGCTTAAGGACGCTGTGGATAACTACGGTGCTGATATTTCACGTTTATATATCCTTTCAAGTGCTGAACAGACCCAGGATGCGGACTGGAAGAACAGTGGTATCGAAGCTGCCAGAAAACAGATGGATCGGTTATACGGGCTTGCAGCTGACATTGTAAGTTCTGGACCATCCTCAGGCATGAATGGAGAACTGAAACTAATTGACAGGTGGATTCTCAGCAAGCTGCAGCATCGCATTCGAGAGACGAATGATGCCCTGAACTCGATCCAGACGCGGCATGCACTCCAGAATTCGTTCTTCCTGCTCTATAATGACGTGAAATGGTACCAGAGAAGAGGCGGAAGTGCGCTGCTCTATGACTTAATGGACACATGGGTGCGCCTGCTTTCACCGTTTACTCCGCACCTGTGTGAGGAAATATGGGAAACCATGGGGCATGAAGAAGGCTATTTTGTTTCCTTTGCAGCATATCCGGTTTATGATGACGATCTTGTTGACAACTCCGCCGAGTTTGCAGAGGAACTGGTAAGCAACACCCTCGCCGATATAGAGGAGATTGCAAGGGTAACAAAAATGTCCCCGAACAAGGTGATCCTTTACACATCGCCAAAATGGAAGACTGAGGCATCCAGGGTCGCAATTTCTATGCAAAGAGAGGGCAGTTTGAATGTTGGAGCCTTGATTAAGTCACTTATGGCAAGACCGGATATGAAACGTCACGGAAAAGAAGTTCCAGCATTTGTAAAGAAACTGGTTCCTGATATCACTTCCATGAACACTGAAAAGATTGGGATGCTCGTGGATTTTGACCTGAATGAGGAAGCGATACTCAAAGAAGCGTCAGGTTTTCTGGCGGTTGAGATTGGATGTCCGGTGGAAGTGTACAATGCAGATAAACCCCAGTACGACCCGGAAAAGAAATCAAGATTTGCGGTTCCATTGCGGCCTGCTATTTATCTTGAAAATTGATTGATGGGCAAAAAGCCTATCATACTCTTTACCAATGCGTGCAACCTGCAAAGTTATCGCATCCAGCTTCTTTAACTTTTAGCCGAGAAGTCCCCTTTCGTAAGATGGGGGATGAAAGGCGTACTATCTGCATACAACATTGAAAGATAACATATTTATAGTTATATGATAATAGTATTATCTATGCAACACAATCTTGACAAGGGGAACCATTCTGTATATTCATTGCAGTATCATTTTGTACAATGTGTAAAATATAGAAGACACACATTAG
>CAZQWP010000101.1:0-6152 GCA_964597005.1 uncultured Methanosarcinales archaeon
GGTTGTTTGAACATTAGTAAAACAAGAATGTAATTTTCTCCCCATCTAATTCACAGATCATGCATTTTAATTTTAACTTCATGGATCATATCTTCAAGCCTGTTCTGCGGTATCCCCCTCTTTGCTTCAGTGCAGACTTTTACTCTATCGATTAGGTCACACAGTTCCTCGCGCTCTAATGAATAACCCATATCCTTAATGATGCCTTTAAGCGCCTTGGTCCCTGTATGCTTGCCCACGATCAAATTACGCTTGCTGCCTACCATCTCGGGCGAGAAAAGCTCATACGTCCGCGGCTCTTCTAGGATAGCTGCAACATGAATACCCGACTCATGTGAAAAGGCGTGTTTGCCGATAATTGCCTTATTGACTGCCGGATAAATACCTGAGAATTCCTCAACCTTTCTGGAAAGATTCATAAGCCTGGTGGTGTCGTACCTCTCGATCCCATACTGAATCCGAAGAGCAACAAGTATTTCCTCCAGAGCCGCATTTCCAGCCCTTTCTCCGATAGCGTTTACTGTCGTATGTAATTGTTTGGCACCTGCCTCTGCCGCAGCAAGTGTATTTGCCGTTGCCATACCCAGATCATCGTGACAGTGTATGCATATTGGAGTATGAATAACTTTCTTTATCTCGCGGACCAGATAAAAGGCAGTACTTGGATTGAGAATCCCGATTGTATCTGCAATACTCACATAATCCACTTTATAATCTTCTACTCCAAGAAATGCTTCCTTAAGCGTTTCGATGTTAGTTCTGGTTGCATCTTCTGCCGCAAACCGCACTCCAAGCCCATGGTCCTTTGCATGCTCAATGGTACTCAACGCACATTCACACATCTCCGCATATGTCTTGTGATATTTATACTTAAGATGCAGATCCGACATCGCTATAAAAATACTCACTATATCTACGTCACAGTCGATCGCAGCATCCACATCCCCCATAACTGCACGGGCAAGACAGCATGTCTTTGCATCAAGTCCCATACCTGCAATTTCTTTTACAATATTCTTTTCCGCAGATGAAACCACCGGAAAACCCGCTTCTATTACCTCAACACCCACTGCATCCAGCTCACGGGCAAGCGCAACCTTCTCACTTTTGGTGAACGCAACGCCCGGCGTCTGCTCCCCATCACGCAGGGTCACATCACAAATTTCGATATCAAGCGGATTTATATCAATGAATTTCATCAATTCATTTCTCGAGTATTCTGAAACATCAAACATGGTATCGGTTCCTATCGCTCATTCGAGGATAGTTAGAAGGGTCTATATAAAGTTTAGGATTCACGATTTGAAACTTTAATTTTATGAATTCATAATACAAACACAGTTCATCCAAGACACGAAAAAAAGTAATGATCGGAAATAATTATCCACGATTTGCACGCTGTGCCTCTGCCAGCATATTCGCAATCCTCGCCGCAAATGCGCCTGCAACAAAACCCGCATCAATATTTACAACACTGATCACGGAACATGACTGGAGCATTGACAGCAGCGCAGCCTCACCACCGCCGCCTGCACCATATCCCGTGGACACTGGCACACCGATCACAGGCACATCTATCAATCCCGCCACAATTGTTGGAAGCGTACCTTCGCGCCCCGCTGCAACCACAACAGCACTCACGCCCACCTCTTTCAGTTTCGCGATCTGTGGCATCAGCCTGTGTATCCCTGCAACACCAACATCGTAGATCGCAACGGTCTCACACCCCATTTCCATAGCCACAACCCTTGCTTCCTCGGCAACACCTATGTCAGCTGTTCCTGCAGACAGAATACCAACCACACCACCTGATTCTGCACGCGGCGTGCCGTCGTGTACAACCACTGCCCGTGCACGCTCATACCACTGGATCTCATCAGGCTTGAAAGCATGTCGAAGTACTTCCATCTGTTCGTCAGAAACACGTGTGACCAGCGCCCTTCCAGCATAACTGACCTGCGTTCTGGCAATTTCCACCAAGTCATCAGGACGTTTTCCCTCAGCAAGCACTGCCTCTACCACACCTGTACGTTGCATTCGGTGCGTATCGATCTTTGCAATATCCAGAACCGATGCAAAACCCATTGACCGGAGTTTTATGGCAGCAGATCCAATGTCCATCTGGCCATTTTTAATCTTTTTTAATATATCTTCCAGTTCCATATCTGTTTATCTAAGTTTATTTTGAACCTTCTCATAAAAATCGGTTATAGAGGTATTCACAAAACGAGCTGGGTATTTTGCCTTTGTAAGGGTAACAACATAATGTTCGGAAACAGTATAATTGTGCTGCCCATCTATAACAACAACTGCTTCTTTTCTAGGAATCGTTATTTCAACCTTGATGACGCTATCAGCAGGCACCACAGTTGGCCTTGACGACAGCTTAAACGGTGCAATAGGCACGATCACTGCAGCATCCACACGCGGATCAATGATTGGTCCACCCGCACTCATGGCATAAGCAGTAGAACCCGTAGGAGTTGCAAAAACAACACCATCCGCCCGCAGTTCCTCAAATTCATAATCATCCACTAAAATCCTGAAAGTGAGAATCTTTGCAGGTCTTGCTGTGATCAATACCACTTCATTGGTAGCAGGTGGAAGTACTTTACCATTCAACGAAACTGCCAATCTTGCACGCTCATTATATGTAAAATCATTGAGTACCTTTTCAATGGTCTCGATCGCATTTTTGGGGTTTACGTCCACCAGAAAGCCGAGTGTACCCATGTTAACACCCAGTATTGGAAGAGGGTCTTCCATTTTGGAAATATTTCTAAGGACAGTACCGTCACCGCCAACTGACACGATGATCTCAACACCTGCATCTCGCATTTCTTCCACAGGCATTACATTAGTACCCTTGATACCAATCGCATCTGACGTCTTTGGCCCGGTTATAACTTCAACCTCTGATTTGAAATGATCAAATATAGATCTGACCATATTAAGTGCATCTGCTTGGTCGCACCGTGATACGATGCCGATCTTCCTTACCTTCAAATTATCTCCTCGCAGACAGTTTCAAAAGTTCCATGTGGGCACATCCATTGGATGCGACCATGTCCACACGATTGGTTACGCTGGATGGTAGCCTGAGCGAAGCCCCCAGACCATTGGTGACGACCCCTCCGGCCTCTTCAACTATCAGCATTCCGGCGGCTACATCAGTTAAACGCAAAGAACCGCGAAGGTCAATAAATGCATCTATCTTACCTGATGCCACATAGCACAATTCCAGTGCTACACTCCCGAGAATCCGGATTCTTCGAACCCTCTTACATAATCTGGTAGTTCGCTGCATTTCAGGCCGGCAATCATAAACACTTATGCAAAACTCATTCAGCTTCGAGTTACGGGATGTTTTGATCCTCTTGCCGTTTAGACATGCACATTTCCCGGATTCTGCATGATAGGTCTCTCCATCTGCGATGTTCTTGACATATCCGAACCAGATGCCAGATAGATCCGGATCACCTATTGCAATGGATACACAATAACATGGAATTCCAAAAGCTGCGTTATATGTTCCGTCAAGTGGGTCAAGCACAACAGAAAATTCCGGAGAATTGCCCAGTACTTTTTCCCCGAATTCCTCGCTTAGTATCCTCATCGATCTGCCATCGTCTTTAAAGACCTCAAATATCGCATTCTCAGCAACCTCGTCTATCAGTTTCGTCGCGGTCCCATCAGCGCCCTGGTAAAGCGTCCTATTGGCTTCGGGTGTGCCGACAAGATCCGCGATAGCCTCCGCTGCTGCCCGTGATGCGCGGTTGCAGAGTTTAAGATAACCGGAATCCGGTGCCATAAAAATAGGTTAAAAACCCATTGCTTTGTTGGTCTTTGCTATTGATCTATCAGCATCTTTCTCAAGTTCCATCATGGCGCGGATAGCATCGACATTTTCAGGAATTACATCCGATTCCTGATGTATTGCTTGGAAGAAGTATAGTTCACCTTCATATATGGTGATGGACTCGTTCCATACACAGTTCTCCCACATATCACTTCTCGGACGGAGCATATCCCTTGCAAGTTCCATAGCTTCGGCAGTTGATGTTATGCCCTGACCCACGAACCGGATACGCGGCTGCTTTGCAAGTACATCTTCAACATCCTTTGCAGTGCATTCATCGATAAATTCCATGTTTACTGTGTGAAGATGCATCAAGGTAGTTGGGAGTTTCACACCAGTTGTTGCGATATCAATGTGCGGAAGGACCGTCTTTACATCCGGACCGTGGTGTGAGGGTAGTTTGATAGGGCTTGGTACAATCGCATTGATTGGACCGTGTTTGATATCCCCGGGGTCGGCTGCCCTTCGAAGCAATGTCACACGCACTTTCTTGATCCCAAATGCTTTGTCAAGCGGCGATATCACCCTGCAGAGTCCCGTGGTGTTGCAAGATACAACCCTCACAAAATCACGACCAAGCGCATTTTCGTAATTTGAGTTTGCATTGAACGAACAACCTGCAAGTTCGTGATCTTCGCCGCCCTGCCAGATCGCTTTGACTCCTGCCTTTTCATAAAGCGCTTTGTTTGCCTCTCCCATGCCTCCGGGTGTGCAATCAACGACCACATCAGCATTCTTGACCATCTCCTCCACAGTTCCGGCTGTAGACATTCCTGCCTCTTTGAAGGCACTTAAGCTTGTGGGAAGCGTATATATATCATAACCCTTTTTCTGTGCCATCGCTGCTTCAAAATTTGGTCTTGTCTTGGCAATACCGATAATCTCCATGTCATCCTGCATAGCTACGGCATCTGCTACTCTTTTCCCTATGGTACCATATCCATTTACTGCAACTTTCACTTTTACCATTTAATATACCTCCTAATTAATTTAATATGATATATTTAGGTTTTTACTATGTATATAGAGGTTCTGAAATTACAAAAAATCCCCATTCAAAGCATCATATATATTTTATTACTCATTTTCCAAGTATTATAGTTTCCCCTTTCGCAAAATCTACTTCCTTTATCGAACCTGAGATGATCTTCCTGTCACCAAATATACCGGTAAGTTCGATCGACCTGCCATCAACGACCATCCTGGTAACCGATTCCATTACCAGTTCACGTTCATCACCACTCACAAGCACTGCATTTAATTCACACATCTTCAATATCCTCCCTCATTCCAGTAACTTTGCAACCGAATAACCCATTTCAAGACCCATATCCCGGGCTACGCTTTCACATTTGGTACGAAGCAAATAAGCAATTGGTCGAAGTGTACGTTCTGAAAGGGTTTCATAGTTCGCCATCCCCTTGCTTATGATCAGGGATGCGCTGTCGAATGCTTTGAGAAGTTCATCAGGTGCTTCTTCAAAACAAACACCGATTGCATTCGAACCTGTGGTGAGCACGCGGTCAACTTTTTTATCGATGCCCAATGTGCGAACATCTTCCATGGTTACATCCGTAAGAATAGGACCGCCACGGACCACCAGCGTGACTTTGCCCCCCATCTTCCTGATTACATCAAAGACCAGCGTATCAAGCACTATTTCACCACAGTTGTCAGCAATGTAGACCACATCATCAAGCATCCCAAGCATTCCGGGTGTATCATCCACATCCAGCCCGCGTTCAAAAAGTTCCGTGAATGTCCTGTCAAACATATCTACCGTGACATTGAATCCCAGTACGCCAAAATCAAAGTAATTGCCTATGACGGATGCAAGCACTGCACGTTTGAACAATTCCTTGGTATCAGGGTCGTCTTCATGGATCAGTGAGTGTGCAAATGGCAGCACCCTTTTTGCAGCCTTGTTGCTTTGCTGCTTTACCTCAAAGTAGGGGTCGTTATCGTTCAGGATTTCATACGCTTTCCTGTGCAGAAGTGTAGCAACTAAGCCTGAGGATACACCTGGCCCATAACCTTCTTTAAGAATATCGATACCTGCCTGAATGGCTCTATGCTGTAACTCTTTATCATCAGTTGACAGTTGTGCCTCATAATGCACCCTTGCCAATAAACAGTGCGGACAACCTGGATCTATTTTCATTGCATCAGTCCTTTATCGTTTTTGGTAATATAACAGACACATTCAACATAAGCCTAACCTTAATAAAAATGCAGATTAAAATAGTTAATTCTTTATAGAGAATCATTTATTTTTTGCAATGACCCGCAAAAC
>CAZQWP010000102.1:0-6142 GCA_964597005.1 uncultured Methanosarcinales archaeon
ATAAAAAAAGTCAAACCAACTTCGCACTATTCAAACAACTGGTTCACGTACCATTCGGGATCGAACTTCTGGAGGTCATCATACCCCTGTCCCATTCCCAGGAATAATATAGGCTTTCCTGTGATATATGCGATAGAAATCGCCGCGCCACCTTTTGCATCGGCATCGGTCTTGGTGAGGATTGAACCGTTTAAAGGGATCGCTTCATTGAACTGTGCCGCACGTTCAACTGCATCATTGCCAGCTACAGCCTCGTCGACGAAGACCACAAGGTCAGGCGGGCTTACGCGGCATAGTTTTTGCAGTTGTGCCATGAGGTTCACATTGGTGTGCATGCGTCCGGCAGTATCTGAAAGTACCACATCCGACATGTGTGCTTTTGCATACTGCACAGCATCATAAACCACCGCCGCAGGATCACCGCCTTCCTGATGTTTGATCAGTTTTACACCGATTTTTTTCGCATGTATCGCGATCTGGTCGATTGCACCGGCTCTAAAGGTATCACCTGCTGCGATAACAACTGAATAATTCATATCCTGCAGGCGTTTGGCCAGTTTTGAAATGGTTGTGGTCTTGCCTGTACCATTAATCCCAACAAAAATGATGTGGACGGGTTTCTCTGCATTCTTAATATAATCGTCAAAATCAAAAACATTGGCAGACATGACCTTCAATATTGCATTCTTAAGTGCCTGCTCAACAATCACACCGGTATCCTTGCCGATCCGCTTACGTGTCCCAACCAGCTCTTCCCTGACAGCTGAGGCTATTGCCTCTGAAACAGACATTGCTATATCACTCTCAAGCAATGCCACCTCCAACTCCCATAGAGGCTCTTCGAGGTCACTTTCGCTAAGAAATACCTCCCTCTCAAATACCAAAGCCTTTGCCTTTTGAGCAATACCGACCTTTCCAGAGGGTGTAGAAGTAACCGGTTTCGATGGTGCTGATTCAACTGATTCTCCAACCGATGCGTCTACAGTAACTGCTTTCTCATCAATCGTACGGCCCAGCGAGTTTTTAAAGCCACCAAGCTTTTCCTTAAGTTTGCTGAACACTTAATTCATCCCATCAAAACATAAAAATGTGAAAAAAAAAGATAGTTCATTGAGGCGCATTGAACTTTTGGACCATGGCTTCTATCGACTGCATTCCCTGTGCAATTTTGGTCAGTGTAATATTCATATTCTCGAGTATCTTGCTAAGTTCTTCTTTTCGGTGATTCAAAATCTCTTTTGCTCCGTCAATTGACTTTTCAACGCTTACACCTGCACCAACATTTACAATAACCTTGCTAATATTATTGAGCCTGCCATATACAAACGACCCCGTTCCAATTGGGATCATTGTTTCAATACCTTCTTCTAATGCTTCCAGTTCTTCGATAGTTGCAAGCGCCCTGATACAATCATCACGGGAAACTTGCACCATATTCATCTGTTGCTGGATCGCCTCTGCTCGCTTCTGGTACTCTCTATGCTGCATTGCAAGATTCCTTACTTCTTCTTCACTGACCTCAGCCATGGGCATTACACCTCAGCAACACTATTGATCTTGATAAGATACCTTTTTATACTATGTTTACTGCCAAATACTGAATACACCTTATCACGCGCATTCTTTTCGTTATGGCTCTCCACATTCTTAGTGAATGTTTCCCAATCATGTCCTGCTTTGAATGTACCCTTTACAACATAATTTTTCATTTGTAATCACCATTTGTATTCTTCATTACTAAATGACCTGAATGCAATACGATGCCCTGGTTCACACAAAACCAAGTGCATCTTCGATTCTACCAAGTTCATATCCTGTTGTTTTAGAACCTGCAACATAACCCTTTGAATTCACTAACAACCCGGAACCCACCATTTGTGTCCCGAAATTCGTGGTCCCTATATCCACTGGCAATCCAAACACCTCCTCAAGATGGCCGATCTCCTCCTGAGTTGCCCTGGGATGAACTAGCAACCCTTTGTTAGAAGCAGCACCTGCCATTCCTACGGTCTTAATGCCAGCTATTGTGCCTCTCTGGACATCCACACCAAGTGTTTTTGAGAGATCCTCCATTGCCTTATCTGACATTTCAGGATGTACAATTGCTGCAGAATCGTTCGCCAGAATGATGTTCCCGGCGGCGGTGAACCTGCCCGGCAGTTTCTTGACAGGCAGATCAATATCCTTTAGATCACTGGTAGTTGCATCCCCGCTTATCACAAAACCTTTTGAATTGCCACGGCAGAGTGAACCTACGACAGTACTGCCATTTATCAGCGTTGAAATGACCCTTACATCAAGCAACTCTTTGAGTGCATCACGTACTTTCTTTTTTGTTCCGAGGGGGACCAAAGCTACATCTTCAGTGCATGTAGCAAATACCCCTATTATCGGATTATCATATATGTCCAATTTTCGAATCATTATCGCTATTCTTTAAGAGTTATGCAAGTTCTGCCTGAACCTCGCCATCTTCAAATTTTGCAGCACGCACTCGAATCGATGATGGAGGTTTCTGTGATCCCCTTTCCCACACCTTCTCATTGAGGGTCTTGTCGATCTTTATCTGTGAGAGTTCAGTTTTCATATGCCTTACTAAATATTTCTTGATCAAACTCATTGCTCGGTTTGCCCTTTTCCATCTCGGTGCAGCTTTAACTGCACGAAGTGGAATAGTATAGACCTGCTCTTTAACTGCGTCTTCTGCCATTGTAATTGCCTCACTACTTCACATTCAAACTGCTTCGTCTCCAGTTCCTTCTCTTTGGATGACTTACGACTTTTCTGTTGGTTTTAATGATCACCCATGACGGAACGCGCTGGTTCTGTTTGTGTGCTTTTGCCAACCTTGTCTTCTGTCCTTTTGTATTATGACTCACTTGTCTCACCTATGATAATTAATATAAGTTGTATACAGGAGTTGTGCTAATAAGTAGATTATCGTATAAATCTTTAATTGATAAATCAAAGTATGATTTGTTTAATTTTTGGAAGCCTTATATTATATTTGACACTATCACATTATTCGATTTATTATCCGTGATTGCACATGCATTGGGAATAGCTCAGAAACTTTCTCATGCCCAAAACGTTGCCTGATCATCTCCCGAAGTTCGGTCTCGTAATCACCTTTGATCATATCATCACTCTGCCCTTCTTCGATAATCAGATGTTGCTGAACAAGCATATTGACTGCTGCACGTCCAAATCCACGCAGTGGACAGATGTACTGTATGCCAAACCTGTCCTCTATGCTTCGTACCTGCGAATCTTTTAGTACTGGAACACGGTCATCACGCCGGATGCCATCGGCAATTATCTTTACATCCACATCTAACGCAAGCCTTTCCACAGCATTCTGGTGAATGTAGTTTATGGCGTTTTTAGGATACCCATCATTAATAATGATTGTCAAGGCATTCTCTAATACGATACTGTCAAGTTTGAGTACCCGGTGTGCAAAACCCAGTTCATTTGCAGCCTTTTTAGCAACTTCCCCGACAGGAAGCAACGAAAAACTGCAGGTTACAAGTTCAACATCAAAAAATGGCTCAAGCAGGATTGCGACCAGTGAACTGTCTTTGCCTCCGCTGAACAGAACTGACACTCTCATGAATTAAACACGTGTTATGGTTGTTTTACGTTTTTTAGGCTGTAATTGCGAGAGAAGAAGTTTGAGTTTTTCATCATCGATCTTTGACTGCAAGCGCCCGCTTTGTGCAACCATTATCAGCTGTGATTCCAGTTGCTCAGCCATTTCTTTTCGCGACATCTTAAGTGTTGTGAGTCGCTCACGTGCCTCTGGTGTCAGGATCTGCCTGAGTATTGCCTGTTTCTGCGATTCCATCTCAGCTTTCGCTTGTTCCTGTTGATAGGCAGCCTGCATGTCGGTTCCCATCTGGGGCGAGGCTTGTTGCTGCTGCTGCTGGATCTGTGCAAGTCTTTTTCTTCGGATTGCTTCAAGTTCATCTGCCATTACTCTCACCACTAACCCGTATTCAACCAATTGTGAACAATTTGAATTTAATTTCCGAAAGAGATTTTATAAATAATTTGAAGGTGTAGAAAAGTATGAGCTTTCCTTTTCTATCCTTAATATGCTGGATTTTCTTGACAGCATCTCCCAAGATCAACACGAACGATGAAATGTCTATTCTTAAATTATGTCGGTACAACCCATGATCAATATTTTGCAAGCTCTGGAATTTTCTCGACCAATTCACCTTTTAGATCGTGAGCAGTATTATCCATTAATGACTGACCGGCTGGTGATATTACACGACCGCGTTTCAGCGCACGTACAAAACCTGCTGCTTCCAACTGTTGCAATGCCCCTCTTACAATAGAGCCACTGCCTTTTGCTTTTTTAGATGGGTTTGAACCTCTGTCCTTCTTTCCGCCATATACCGAACGCAGTCTTTCCACACCGATGGGACCGTCTATGTATATTTTCCTCAGTACGGCTGCACAACGGGTATACCACCAATCTTTATCAATAGGCGGCAATTCCTTGTGGACACCGGTTTTAACATGAGCTGCCCATTCCGGGGGATTGATATGCTCGTTTTCTTTTAATTTCTCTGCAACCCTTTGAATAAGATCTATTGCAGGAATATCATATGCTGTTGTCATTATATCCTCCTTGGATTGAAACTTGAATATTTGTTATTGTTATGAAATCTATTAATCAGGCACAGTTTTCACATCTGTGCATTGAAATGAGGTTGATTAATCTATCGGTTAGTATTTACGCTTTTCGGCAGTACAGACACGAAACGATTACTGTTTCATAAATGTTTGCGCTCTGCCAGGTCCTACAGAAACATATTCTATGGGAACCCCCATCATCCCCTCAAGCCGATTAACATAATTTTGTGCTGCCTGCGGAAGGTCAGTAAACTGCCTGACCTCCGTAAGTTCAGCTTCCCAGCCTGACATATCTTCATAAACCGGAGCACACTGCGCAAGACCAGATGTGAGTTCCGGAGGATAATCTATGATCTTTTCATTAAGTTCGTATCCGACGCATATCCTGATCGTGTCAAGGTTTGATAGCACATCCAGTTTTGTAAGTGCAATGCTTGTATACCCGTTGAGGAAAATGGATTTTTTAAGAAGCGGCAGGTCAAACCATCCGCACCTGCGAGCCCTCCCGGTCGTGGTCCCGAATTCACGTCCCACTTGCTGTAGCTGTCCCCCCACCCTATCATTAAGTTCGGTGGGCATCGGACCTTCACCCACACGGGTGATATACGCTTTTACTATCCCGATAACCTTATCGACCTTTGTAGGACCAACACCAAGACCGGAACAGGCAGAACCTGCAACCGTGCTTGAAGAGGTTACGAACTTCTGTGTCCCATGGATAACATCAAGGTGTGTGCCCTGTGCCCCTTCTGCCAGAACGTTTTTCCCGGCCTCTATGGCCCTGTTGACTTCATAAGACACATCCGTGATATAGGGAGCCAGTTTTTCACCAAGTTCCATATATTTACCGATCAGACCCTTATCCATCACAATCGATGGATCGCCTCCAAGGTCTCTGATCCCACTTTCTTTCTGTGGTGCAAGTTCAGAAAGCCTGGTAGCCAGTCTTTCCCGATCTGCAATATCTGCCATCTGGACTTCGTCCCTTGCAACTTTATCGATATACGCATACCCGATTCCACGTTTGGTTGTTCCGATCTTTTCACTGCGTGCAGATTCGCGAAGGCCGTCGAGTTCTATATGATACGGCATGATGATACTTGTTTTTGCATCGATCCCGAGTTTATCGAGTCCAACCTTGGTGCCGCTTTTTGCAAGCATATCAATCTCTTCAAGCAGTACTTCTGGATTGAGAACAGTACCCGGACCTATCAGGACCCTTGCATCGAGAAGAACACCCGATGGGATCAGATGAAGCTTATAGACATCATCTCCCACTGTTACAGTGTGACCTGCATTATCGCCACCCTGAAAACGAACTACAAGATCATAGTCATTTGATATCAGGTCAACAATTTTTCCCTTGCCCTCGTCACCGAACTGCGCGCCTGTTAAAATCGTGAACATAGAGTGGTGATTAGGTTTGCAAACATAATAATGTTTTGATTGCGGATAGCGTTTTCCATGTTCTTAGTATTACTCATCGAACAGGATT
>CAZQWP010000103.1:0-6131 GCA_964597005.1 uncultured Methanosarcinales archaeon
CATGACCTTCAGATTCATCATCCCATATAATTTGACTGAGATACTCTACTGCTCTTTCATCCCCTATCTTCCCAAGACCCACTGCAGCACTGCTTCTTACCCATTCATCTTCATCGTTCAACAAAGCCCCGATAAGATATTCTGTTGCCCTTTCGTTCCCGATATCCCCCAGCGCAAGTGCCGCACTGATCCTGATGGATCCCGTTTGGTTTTTCAATTCTATTATAAGTCGTTCTGCAGCATCCTTATCCTGTATATTAACAAAAGCAAAGTCAGCATATTTTTCAGCATTTTGATCTCTATCATTCAGTGTCTCTATAAGAGTTTTCACAGATGGGTCGTCTAGATCATTAAGAGCATCCGCAATAACAGCTCTTGCATCTCCATCACGGTCTTCAAATGCCTGACCAAGAAGGTCTATCTCAGTTTCTTTGATCTCAACAGGGTTTTCTGCAACAATAATTCCAACATCTTCTTCTCTACCGTCAAATGCTTTAATAAGTGGTTTTATTGCTTTCTCATCCCCTATCTGAACAAGAGAGATTTTTGCATATTTTTCAACGTCTTCATCGGCCAATGCAGCAATGAGAGATTCCACCGCAGGTTCTCCTATCTCAACAAGAGTGTCAGCAGCACACCTTCTAACATCTTCATCCCTATTTTCCAATGTTTTAACTAGAACAAGTCATAATACTCATTTTTCTAGTAAAGAAACCCCTCTTATTAGTCGCTGAGGCACAGTTCCAAAATCCAGTTATTTTGGCATTTATCGCATCAAACAA
The DNA here is from genome assembly GCA_964597005.1 of uncultured Methanosarcinales archaeon. Lineage (GTDB taxonomy): Archaea > Halobacteriota > Methanosarcinia > Methanosarcinales > Methanosarcinaceae > JAFGQV01. The sequence goes on from CAZQWP010000103.1 coordinate 783, forward strand.
TTTTCTAGATTGATGACGATGCCAATCGAAATCGATGCAAATCAATGTTAATCAGTACCTTAAAATAACTGGAAAATGATATTGTGCCGTCGCTGACTTAATTATATATAAAATAATCCACACATTAGTTATAATAAGTTTACTAAATTAATATCAAAGTTAATATGTCCCAATATGGAAATTCTTCGAGTGACCATGCCATTTATGGCCAAATTAATATTTTCACACTTTACAAATTAAATGAGGATTAAAACTATCTATAATCGATTTAAAATATAAGGACAATTAAATGGTTTTCGCCATTAACGGATGGGTGGTCCATTCGACATAACATTACATACGGTGAGTCTCATGGATGAGTTGGAAGCAATCAGGCAGAAGAAAATGGAAGAACTTAAAAAATCGAGGGAGAGTGCATCATATCTCGATAAACCAGTTACTGTTACAGATGCGGATTTCAATGAATTTGTATCGAAACATCCGTTAGTTGTTGTTGACTGCTGGGCAGAGTGGTGCGGTCCTTGCCGTATGGTTGGACCAATCATTGATGCACTTGCCAGCGAATATGCGGGTAAGATCGTGTTCGGGAAACTCAACTCGGACAATAATCGAACAACCATGATGAAGTACAGGATAACGGGTATCCCTACTCTGCTTGTTTTCAAAAACGGTGAACTGGTGGACAGCATCGTGGGTGCTGCACCAAAAGATTATCTTTTGCAGCGATTGAAACCACTTATGTAAAATGGAAGGAGTAAAAAATGGCACTTAAACCGAGAATTTCAGAAAGTCCAGCTGTGCGTTTTATAGACCTTAAGTCAAAACCGTATTACATCGTTGCATCCGTGGAAGTTGGGAATACCACCACCAAATGCATTCTCACGGCTACCAATATGGATGAAGGCAAGACCAAGCTTATCACCAAAACAGTGAAGATGACGAGGGATGTGCGCAACCCGCTGCCGGGTGAAACTGTCTTTGGGAGAACCTTGAATGGTGTGGAACTTACGCGTGAGTCGGTTGCAGAGCTTGTGAAGGGAACCCTTCTTGATGCCATGAAAACGGCGAATCTTGATATTAAAAAGGATCTTCATTTTGTTGTGCGGTCAACGGGTGTGGTTGCAGGTTTTGACAAGCCGGAGGAGGTAGGCGAGTTCATTAAGGCGCTGGCTGAAGGTTGTCTTATGGCGGGTGTCCCTCCAAAAAGTATGACTCCGCCCATGTCTATCGATAATATTCCTGACAGGTTCCGGAAATACAGCAAGCTTGAGAAGGTGGTATTCGACGGTGCTGTGGCTAGTGTTAATCCCCCCATAGGTTCAACAGGTGTTGAGATCGTTGCGAACGAGATGGAAGGAGAGCTTGCGACCGCAGGGATCAAGGAAGGTGCAAAATGGGCGAACGTCGATTTCAGGAATCCCTGTATCTCAATAGATTTTGGGACTACTCTTGACGGGCGCATTACCAGTGCTGATAAAACATATGCAAAGACCATCGGGAACTTTTGTGGTTTTGCAGGTGCGATCCCGGATGCGCTGATCAAGGGTACGCACATGGTTGATGTGATACTGGGGACTGCCCTTGATGTTTTTAAGGAAAAGTCAGTGGATGCATTGACACTTAAATTGAAGGGGAAGGCGATCAGGGAATATGCCGACAGGGTACTTGAATACGTTATCATTGAGCGGGTCCCGAAAGGCAGGACAAAGTACGGCAGTATTCCGGTAAACCCAGCTGCTGCGGAGGAGCTGGGTGTTGTCCTTATCGGATGCGATGTGGGTGAGAACGGCTCTGACATGAACAAATTATCGGAACTAGGCTGTGAGATTTACAAGAAACATGGTCTGAAGTTCCTGTTCGCAGTGATCGATGAGGTGATGGCAAAGGTCATCTACGGTCTTGTGAAGGTCGCGCACGACGAGGGACTGGTGCTTTCTGATACTTCCATCGGCATAACCGGCAGGGCAGGAATTACCGGCAACAAACCAAAACTTGCATTGAAATACCTTGATGAGCTCAACATAAACCAGAAGATCGATGAGCGTGTGGTTTTTGTGGACGACGGTCTTGCAAGGGGCGCGGCAGTGATGGCAAGGTGCATGAACTCCCTCGGAACCCCACAAAACCCACTTGGCGGAAACTACGGCGAAAAATGCATACTGGGTGAACGGATTAGATATCAGAGCAGGTGACGTGCCAGAGACGATCTACACACTCATCAGCAAGGAACTTCACTATTCTGCCTCGTAATGGGGTAGACTACATCCGAAAGCAATGCATCTGATGCAAATGCTAACGCAGCACGGATATCTTCTTCTCTCAGGCGTGGGTGTTCTTCAATGAAAATGCCTCTCCCCCTTACCTAACCAAACAACTCATTTTTTCCGATACAATTTACTCGTATTTTTGATATTACTATAATACATGCACTCGTCACTGGAAAACAGCGGCATCTCAACTGCTTCTTCAATAACCTTGACAGGCGCACCCCGGACAAGCACGCAGGGCACGCCCTCACCTGCTTCGCCCATGAGCACCTGGGCTGCTGAAACAAGATTGTCGGCAACTGCCTTGTGTGTGATGTGCAGGGTCTTACCAAAAAGGTCACGGGTGCCCCGGGCGTCCTCCACAGGCGTGATGCCGGCAGTACCTAGTGCGATACCTGTGCATCCGAGCCGTAGGGGTTGGGTCCGGCTGTCCCCGATGATCACTCCCACGCGGCAGGAATAGCGTTCATCGATGCCGTTGCGGATGAGTGCTGCACTTTTTTGTGAATCTTCAGGAAGCAGCACCACGTAACCATCCGGTGCATTGGAACTGTCAATTCCGGCATTAGGGGATAGCGTCCCCTTCGTAATCGTGAGTGCCGCACCCGGAACGCCTCCGAAAATCTCATCGCATTCCTGGAGAATAAGTTCCATTTCCCGGGCATCTAGTTCATATCTCAGGGCAAGTTCTACTGCCTCTTCGCTGGGTGTAACATCGTCAAGCCGCACCAGACGTCCTTCTGCGGTTGCAACAGCAGACTCCGCCAGCACCAGAATATCGCCATCCACAGGCACAAAATCCGCATTTTCAAATGCCTCTGCCAGAACCTCTATAATATCGTCACCGGATTTGATGATCGAAGTCCGTACCCCGAACATCTGCATGGTAGAACAGCCTGATTCCATATCACTCACACAAAAAAATAATCGCTCATAATTTTTATCGTAAATAACCAAGTTTAATGGTTTGATCCGGGTTGTTATTCCTCTGGAGATAAGCCCGCCATCTCCAGTAATTTACGTGTATTTAAGTGTTTTCCGATGGGCATCAGGTGAACCCCACGGCACATATATTTGATCTCCGTGATAGTCTCGGCAGCGATCATAAGACCCTCATGCACCGGGTCATCTGCAGACTCCATTCGCGCAATCATTTTATTCTCCACCTTCACGCCCGGTATCTTCTCGTTCATAAAACGTGCCATTTTTGCAGATTTCAATGGAAGAATACCTGCAATGATAGGAACATCCAGATGTGCAATAGCAGCCATGAAATCCTCAAATTGTCCCACATCATAGACCGCCTGTGTCTGAATGAAATCCACACCCATCTTGACCTTTTTCACAAGTTTCATTATCTGCATAATCTGCGTTGGGTCTGTGTTGGATACCGCACCCACCACGAATTCAGGTGCACCATCAAGCTCGGTCCCGACAAGATCAAACCCATTTTGCATTATCCGTATCATTGAAAGAAGCTGGACCGAATCAAGGTCATAAACAGGTTTTGCACCGGGCTGGTCCCCACATGTGGTGTGGTCTCCGGTCATGATGCAGATATTCTTAATTCCAAGTGCTGCTGCCCCCAGAAGATCAGACTGGAGACCCAGTCGGTTCCGGTCCCTGCATGTCATCTGCATGATTGGTTCATACCCATTATCGACCAGCAGTTTGCCAAGTGCCATGGGGCTCATGCGCATAACAGACCTCTGGTTATCCGTGATGTTCAGTGCATCAGTCCATCCTTTAAGGATCATTGCATCCAGAAGAGCACCATCAGTGTTCGTACCCTTGGGAGGGTTGATTTCTGCGGTCACGATGAACTTGTCTGATCTGAGTTTTTCCTGGAAAGATGAAGACATTGTGGTAACATATGTAAGTTTTAATTATTAAATACATCGAAATGAAGTACATGCAATTAAAGAAAGATTTATAATACAGTGACCTACATACTGGTTTTGTAGGGGCGGGATTACTAACATGCACGGGTCCACAGGGAGTTATGGGTTATGTCAATTGTAGCGGTATCTGATGTACATCTTGGAATGAAAGGAGCAAAGGAACAGAAGTTCATTGATTTTCTGGAATCGCTGGATTTTAAAAATATCAGTGATTTTGTTCTCCTAGGGGATATAATCGATATATGGAGAAGGGATTTCACAAAAGCGGTCATTGAGTGTTCCAGACCACTGACACTATTGAATGATTTGGTTGATAATACAAAAATTCATTATGTAGTTGGGAATCATGACTATTATATGTTACGCCTTTACCAATTACATGGTCAGAACTTTCCTGTTGAAGTAAAAAAATCAGCCGTAATTAGCAGCAAATCCCAGGAATTCTTTTTCTTTCATGGCTACCAGCTTGAGGTGTTGTGCAACCCGCACTACAAGTCAATGAAAACCTACGAAACCTTCAGTGAAAATATGTGCCTTGCTGGAGATGACGAAGGCAATGCTGCGGATGCCGCATATAAGCTATTCCGGTCATGTGACGCAATATTGCATAAACTGAAACGTTTACCTGAAAACCCCTGGGATGCAATGAAATCCATGATGGAACTTCCCGAGAAGAGAATAAGAAATGTTCACAGGCACAATGTCATAAAACCGATCATGGAGCTTGCAGAAGCAGAGACCAGGCATTATCTTTTTGGAATACGGCCTGAACAGTTTTTGGTATACGGTCATACCCATGTGCCTTATGTAAATCCTGATGGAATGGTTGCAAATACAGGTAGCTGGGGCTTTGGGGATAAAAGGACGTGCGATTATCTTGAAATTATTGACGATGTTCCGGTGTTAAAGGAATTTAACTTTTAGCCGAGAAGTCCTCTTTCGTAAGATAGGGGGATGAAAGGTGTACTATCCACATACAATATTGAAAGATAACCTATATATAGTTATATAATAATATTATAAACTATGCAACAAAATCTTGAAAAGGGGAGCCATTCGACGTTTTGAAAAGATATGTTGATAATCAGGGTCAATAATGTTACTCACGAAGAAATATAAAATACAAGTAACCAAAAAACAGGTTGATGTACTTTGGAATCTATCTGAGCAATGTAGGTTAC
>CAZQWP010000104.1:0-6110 GCA_964597005.1 uncultured Methanosarcinales archaeon
TTACGCCTCTCATCCCCTATCTTACGAAAGGGGACTTCTCGGCTTACAAGTTAAACTGGTATCAGACCCGTGCGCCATCAGTCGCATTCATGCATGAGCAATTACGTTTTGCAGGCAGCTTTGAAATCGCATCCGATATAACCCCTAAGAGCACATCCCGGGCACCTTCGAGGGTTTCTATCACTTCATCAACGGTCAGCTTTCTATCACCCATCCCGCATGCGCAGTTAGTGACCGTACAGATAGATGCATAGCACAACTCCAGCTCTTTTGCAAGTATTACTTCAGGTACGCCTGTCATGCCAACCACATCCCCGAACTGGCGCATCATAGTAATCTCTGCCCTTGTCTCAAAACGCGGACCCTCAGTGCAGGCATAAACACCTTCATCATATGTGATACCTCTGTTTTCCAGTGCAGTGATTAAATATTTTTTCATTTCGGGACAGTAGGGCTCCATCATATCCACATGTACTGTTTCGTTGTCAAAAAAAGTTGAGACCCTGTTTCTGGTAAAATCCAGAAAATCATCGGGAATAACGAAACTACCCATGGGGTGGTTCTTCATGGTGCCAACCGAATTGCTTGATATTATCCGTTTTGCCCCGAGTTCTTTTGCAGCCCACACATTGGCTCGATAGTTGATCATGTGCGGAGGTGTATGCTCCTGTGCACCGGCATGTCTGGGTATTATGGCAACATGTTGCTTTTTCATTTCACAGGTGTAGGCATTAACGTTGCCATAGGGTGTACTGATCATCCGGGAATTACAATCTTCAAAAGAGGTAAAACCAACACCTCCAAGGATCACAGCCGATATCTCAGAATCCTGTTCTTGCTGATTCTGTCGTATCTTTTGTTTCTGCATCCTTGGCACCTGTCGAGATCTTTATTCCTATCAGGGCGATTATAATCGCACCGATTGTGGAGTACACAAGATATTGAAGGGCAACCTCGGATGTTCCTGTATATCCGTCTATAACCGAATTGATGGACAGGAGGTAAGTGCTTGCGCTCCAGAACAGCAGACCCAGCGAGGTTACGAAGAATGCAGGAGATAGATGGCGGATTATCGGTCTTCCGTTCATCCGGAGGTCCATGATATTTCCAAGGTTCGCACATAATGCGGCTGCTACGAACCACCAGACAGAAGCATTAACAAAGACCGTTATCAGTGTAAGGGTACCGTAGTACCAGACCCCTCCATTGTTATAGTACCCCCAGACTTCCACCAAACCCCGGATTATTGCGATAACTCCAATAAGTACGGCTGCGGTGTAGGTTATGAATGAGACCTTACCGCCGTAGAATGACGTATTCATCTTTTCTGCGAACACGGCAAATACATCGTCAAGCCCGAATCCCCTGTAGAGCATGTACATACCCACTGCTGCCAGGATTCCAATAACAGCGCCTTCCGGGTAGTTTGCTAGCAAAAATACTGCATATATAAGTGAGGCAAGCCCAAGTGGCACGAAAAATGTCTGGGATATCTTCGGGTCGCTGAATGCATGTTTTAATATGTAGTAGGTACTTTCAAGGTTTGCGCTCTGCATAACAACTATGCGTTTCACAGAGTCTATCTTGATCCTGGACTGTATGATTGGGATCAGTGTTTCATCCTCGGCACCATCCGAGATAAATATAGCACTTTTTGCATTGAATTCTTCCAGTATCTTATCAAACTGATGGGAAATCTTCTGGTCGGATATGATGCCTATGTTCTTGTCGCCTGCAAGTGATATTATCTCTGCATCCACACCCTTTGCCCGCAAATCATCAAGTACCTTGACGCCACCAAATATCGTGTTCGTATCAGAATCTTCGGGATCTGCAGTTGCGAGTTTAACAGCAGCTTCAATATTATTCTCACGCCCGATAACCGGAGTTGTGACTTTTGCCTTTTCTCCAAGATCGTTATCCCTGTCGATACATATTACCAGTGTTTCCATGAAACCTCTTTATGTAATCTAAAAGGAAAATATAAATAGATTCTGATAAAAATTTATCCAATGTGTTGTGCCAGACGCATAAATAGTATGGACGCTGGTCTACAGGTCATTTATCAACCACCGTGCCCATTTCAGTTTCTTTTTCTTCATGGGCGATACATCGGTATCTTCAAGGTCAAAACCAATGATCGTGATACTCGTTGCATCGAACTCCTTTGCGAGATAGGCACACCTGTCTCCATCCGTGAATCCCCCGAAATTATGAACATTTTTCAAGGGTCCTGACTGGGTCGTGCCTATGATGTCCTTAAGACGTGGCACGTATTTTTCGAGCTTATCGATATTGTCACCATGAGCATGGACAACAGCAATTGAACCTTCTTGATTTGCAATGATCTCTTTTTCCACATCCCCGTCGAGATCGGTAACAATGATGTCTGGGATAATTCCTCTGTCCACCAGTACTGCAGTAGCTCCATCTGCTGCTATTATTACGTAGTCGTTCGGGTCTATTAGCTTAAGATCATCAGGGAGAACAGGTGCATTCCCGCAGACAAGGACATCTTTTCCCTGGATGAGTTCTATAAGTACTTCAGTGCCCACGGAATTTGCGCCTGTCAGCATCTCTGAAAGGATAATGGCAGCGTGTTCGTCCCCTTCCCTACTGAACCCGAAGTCGTCAAGTATCTGCAGGTATATCGGTTCCCAGTGGTCAAAATCCATAAAAACTCCGGAATTAAACCGCCGTGATGCCAATATGCATAGGTACACCTTCCACGTTCCAGTCCTTGAACAGTGTTCCGGTGGCGTCAACATCCAGCCCTATGACAAGTACCTTTGCACGAACCTCTTTTGCAATAAACAGTTCCATATCCAGGACAAGGTCCAACACGCGTTCGTCATCGATCCTGATAATTGCCTTGATGTTCTCATCCACTGCAAGGTCGAGTTCCTTTCGCATATCCTGCACCCTGCGGATGACCTCTCTTGAGAAACCCTCAGATTCGATCTCCCGGTTGAGCCTTGCATCAACATACACCATTCCACCACTGAACTCGGCGTTTGCCACATTTTCAGGAAGTGTTTCCTTAAAGCTGACCATGTCGCCAGTAACGGTTGCACTGGTTCCGTCAGCAAGTGTAACCTTAAACTCACCGATCTCTGCAAGTGTTGTTTTCATGAGGGTTGCATCTGCCTGTTTTATGGTGCCTATCACCTTGCCGGCATCGCCTTTGAAAATCGGTCCTATGCCGGACGGGGTGGGTATGGCTTCAACTCCAAGTTCATCCCAGGTCTCACCTACACCTGTCAGGACAATATCCTTTGAGTTTGTCTGGTCCATAATCACTGATCTCAGTTCATTGACCGCAGAGGCGCTCTGTTCGTTCTTGGGGGTGATGACAATACGGGATACCGGCCATCTCAGTTTGCGTCCGACTTTCTGGCGGGCATTGGATGCTGATTCCACTATGGACTGGATGGTCTTCATGTGGGATTCGAGTTCCTTATCAACAAGGGTATCGTCGGCAACAGGCCAGTCGCACATGTGTACCGATACCAGTGCATCAGGGTCGACATTCCTGACAAGGTTCTGGTACATCTCTTCTGCCAGGTGTGGCATGAACGGTGCGATCAGTCTGGCGGTTGTGACGAAAACATCATACAGGACCCTGTATACTGCGAGTTTGTCAGGGTCGTCTGCTTCCACCCATGTCCTGGGCCTGATCAGCTGGATATACCATCTTGAGAGGTCTTCTAGGATAAATTCGGTGATGGCGCGAATTGCCTTGTGCAGCATGTAGTTATCCATTGCAACATCCACGTCGCGGATGACCGCCTGCATACGGGAGAGTATCCACCTATCTTCCTTGCGCAGGTGTTTCGAGACTGATTCAAGGGATACTTTCTGGGGGTCAAAGTTGTCAAGCACCATATACGGGAGTGGGAAGCGGTATACGTTCCAGAGGATATTCACTGTCCTGTGGACGTTTGCGACCTCGTCTCCGTGAAATCTCAGGTCGTCCCATGGTGAACTGGCTGAGAGGACATATGCACGCAGGGTGTCGGCTCCGTATTTTGCAATGACATCGGCAGGTTCAACCACGTTCCCGATACTCTTTGACATCTTCTTACCTTCGCCGTCAAGGGTGAATCCGTGCATAAGCACGCTCTTATACGGTGCTTTCCCGAGTGCGACCATGCTTGCACCCAATTGCGAGTAGAACCATCCGCGTGTCTGGTCGTGTCCTTCGGTTATGAAATCTGCCGGCCACCATGTGTCAAAATCCTCAGTTGTATGCGGGAAGTTCAGTGTTGCCCAGGAGGCAACAGCCGAATCGAACCACACGTCAAACACATCGGGAACACGGGACATGGTGCCTCCGCATTCACATGGGATGGTGATCTTGTCCACATAAGGACGGTGCAGATCGGTCTTTTCATCAGCCCCTGATTTTTCGATGAGTTCCCGTTTTGTACCGATTACCTCTATTTTGTCACAGGTTTTGCATTTCCATACCGGTATGGGTATTCCCCAGTAGCGCTGGCGTGAGATGCACCAGTCACGTGCACCTTCAACCCAGTCCTTGAATCGGGCAGAACCTGCCCAGTCAGGATACCATTTCACCTTTTCGATCTCTGAAAGCATGTCTTCTTTCAGTTCTGATATCTTCAGGAACCACTGTTCGGTTGCGAGATAGATGATCGGGGTCTTGCAGCGCCAGCAGTGACCGTACCTGTGGGTGATTGTTTCCTCAGCCAGAAGGTTACCTCTTTCATTGAGATCATCTATCACCATTCTATTGGCGTCTACGATGTTCATTCCTGCGTATTTGCCTGCTTCTTCCGTATAGTTGCCTGCCGGACCCACTGGGCAGAATATAGGCAGGTTGTTCCTGGTGCCGACCTCAAAGTCCTCCATACCGTGACCGGGTGCAATGTGTACGCAGCCTGTGTTCTCGGCTGTGACGTAATCTGCAAGGTATACTCCGTGCTGGAATTCTGCTTGCACTGGTATCACATCTGCAAGGGGGTGCTCGTAGGTAAGTTTTGTCAGTTCCTCGCCAAGCATTGTACCGACAATTTTGAAATCGGTGTACCTGCCTTTTCTGAGGACGTTGTCAACCAGTTCGGTTGCGATTATCAGTATTTCTTTGTGTCCGTCCCCTGCGGTTGCAAGTACCTTTGAGTATTCGAAGGATGGATGGACTGCCACTGCGATGTTTGACGGGATGGTCCAAGGGGTTGTGGTCCAGATGACGATGTAGGTGTTTTCTTCCCCTTTTACTTTGAATTTGATGTAGATGGATGGATCGGTACGGTCGTCGTATTCCACTTCGGAGTCAGCGATCGCGGTTTCGCATCTCGGGCACCAGTTGACCACACGTTTGCCCTGCTCGAGCAGGTTTTTCTTATGCCCTTCTTTGAGTGCCCACCATGCAGCTTCGAGATATTCATTACGAAGGGTCATGTAGGGTTCTTTCCAGTCAAGCCATGCTCCGAGCATCCGGAACTGTTCGGTCATTTCGTCTTTCTGGGTCAGTGCGAATTCCTTGCATTTTTCGATGAATTTGCCAACACCGTAGGTTTCGATGTCCTTCTTTGATTTGAACCCCAGCAGTTCCTCGACTTTAACCTCAATGGGCAAACCGTGCATGTCCCATCCGGCACGTTCCATTATATGGCGTTGTTTCATGGAGTTGTAGCGCAGGATAGAGTCTTTTATGATCTTGTTCCATGCGGTGCCGAGATGGATACGCCCTGTTGTATACGGGGGACCGTCAACAAAAAAGAATTTCTTGCCACCTTTTCGGTATTCGCGTACCTTTGCGTAGGCATTGGTCTCCTCCCAGAACGCTTGTATCTTTTTCTCTATTTCATTAGCGTTGTATTTACTGGTAATTTCCTGTAATGTCATTATGAGTAGTCTCCATGAATAAAAGGTGATATGGCACCCTTCTTAAATGTAATATTTATTTAAATATATCGCAGCGAAGCCTCACAGTTGAATACTAATCTGTGAATAAAGATAAATCTATTATTGCTTCAAAGTAATGGAAAAAAGGTTAGATGGTATTTAAGGATTAGGTTTTTGGCGATTTTTTCTGGGGGAGAGGTTATGTTTTAACTTGTAAGCCGAGAAGTCCCCTTTCGTAAGAT
>CAZQWP010000105.1:0-6093 GCA_964597005.1 uncultured Methanosarcinales archaeon
TCAAACCATATCCATATTTTGAAAGTTCCACTAATATAACGATAAGTGTAAAATTACCCACAAGCAACGGAACTATCATTTTTTGGTATGGGAATTCCACGATTGCAAGTGCTATTGCAATTATATCACTTGGAAGAGGAGTCAGTGAGTAAAGGAAAATCAACAGCATAATAATCCTGTCACCAATGTTTTCAATCCTTTTTGTCAGACTAAGAACATAATTAGCATACCTTCCTTTAATGCACTGCTTACTTTTAGTACCGAGGTAGTAGAATAACATATCACCAAAGGTAAGGCCAATGCTTGCAAATATGGCAACCAAGATAGTATTCACTCCGCCCAAAGCTATTGTTATTAGAGTTGTGTAGAAGGTTGTTGAGGTAAATGTGGAAACGCCACCTATCATGGCCAGCAGAAAGACAAAAATGTAAATATTATGTACTCCAAACCAGCCAACGATTTCTTCAGGTGAATAATAATAAACAAGAATCGACCATGAAACTATGAACAGAACGATAATCCAGATGATTCGCATACTTCCCTTAATGTTGTATTGAGGACATGCTGTCACTTCATTATCATTTTCTGTCGGAATCTGTGTGTCGATATTCACTTGATTAAGCCTCTAATTGATTTACACCGTTCTGGAATTAAGTTTTTTCTTTACTGTGGCCTAAAGCAACATCATGCAGAGTTCAGAATTACGGAAATTTTCATATCATCAAAAAAAACTAATAAATCAAACTTTGTAGAAACCTGCAAACTCTACAAAGTCATCAAAATCGACATCATTGTCGTTATCAAAATCAAAAAATGAATCATAGTTGACATCACTGCTTTTGGAATTGTGGCTCTGTAGAAAACCTATCAAAATCACAATCAATAGATTGAAACTAGCAAATATATTCAATAACATCAAGTACTTTATGAATTATTGTTAACTTCCATTTACGCCCAAATATCAAGGATTTCTACAGAGCCAAAAAAGAGAGATGAAAACTCAGCACACAAATTATCCGTGCCTAAGAGCTTCCACAGGATTAAGGTTTGCAGCTTTGTTAGCAGGATACACACCAGCTATCAGTCCAACAAGCACAGATACAAAGAAGCCCAGGAATATAAGATAGAACGGGAATACAGGAGGGATATTCAAAGATACCTCCACAATATAAGATCCAACCAAGCCAAGAAGTGTTCCAAGTATACCTCCGATAACTCCGACTATAATTGACTCTACAATGAAGAGCATAAGAATACCGGATCTCGTAAATCCCAATGATTTCAGCAGACCGATCTCCCGGGTCCTTTCAGTAACAGTAACGAGCATAATGTTCATTATGCCTATGGACCCTACAATAAGGGCCACAACTGCTACAAGGGTTATCAATATGGTCAGTGAATTTGAAAGAGTATCCAATTGTTCTATAATCTCTGCCTGATTAAAAATGCGGTAAGGTTTTGCATCATCGTTATCCAGATCTCTGGAAGATACACCCAATGACCGTGCAAGACGTTTGTCTACCTCATCAGAGACTTCCCTCACTGATTCGGAACTTCCGGTATTTGCGGAAAAACCCCCGTAATCAGTCACATTAAGCATCTCGTTCAATGTTGCGATAGGGACGAATATAGTTGAATCACGGTCAGGACCACCCGTTACAAAGGTATTGTCCTCGCCTTCAAGTATGCCTTTTACCCGGAATTTACGGGTCACACTTGTTCCATCCTGGCGTTTGATAGTTATATCCACATAATTTTTGATGGAGACATCCTTGTCAAATTTGTCCTCTGCAACATCTTTACCCATAACCGCTACGAATTTGTCTTTATTTGTGAAAAAATTACCATTTTCCACCAGCAGATTGGATATATACTGTGCATCCTCAGACACACCCTGTACATCAACCTGCCTCGTAGCTGATCGATATGTTACGGCTGCTATTTGCTGGTTAAATGGAGAAACTCCATCTATTCCCGGAGTATTTCGAATGAGTTCCAGTTCACTATCATAGAAAATATTAACATCCTGACTGTATATGATTATAAAATTAGAACCAAGAGAACCTAACTCATCTGTAAAATACTGGTTGAAACTTGCGCCAAGGGAAACATTTGCCACAACTGCAGCAACACCTATTATGATACCAAGGGCTGTAAGGGTTGAGCGAAGCTTCGCACTGCTTATACTGCCAAGGGCAATCGTGAATGCATGTCTTAGATCGATCATGATCACTCCTTCCTCAAAGCTTCAACCGGATCCATACGCGCAGCCTTCCTCGCTGGATAGACACCTGCCACGAGCCCCACAAGAAGAGATACAAAAAAACCGAGGAATATAAGGTTTAGAGGAAATATGTTTGGAAGGTCAAGAAAGCTATTTGCTATCGTAGCTGCCCCAATTCCAAGAGCAGTACCAAATATTCCACCAATGAGACCTACTATCATTGATTCGATTATGAAGAGAGAAAGAACGTCTTTTTCGTTGAATCCAAGAGATTTCAACAGGCCTATCTCCCGGGTCCTTTCCGCAACTGTCACAAGCATAATGTTCATGATCCCAATTGAACCCACTAACAATGAAATAAGAGCAACAGATGTCAGAAGCGATGTAAGAGCTGAAGAAAGCTGATTGGTTTGTTCTAGGATCTCTATCTGGTCAAAGACAACATAGGGTTTTGCGTCATCATTGTCCAGATCCCTGCTCGAAACTCCTAAACTGCGTGCAAGGCGTCTGTCTATCTCATCACCAGTCTCCCGGACGATCTCCAAGCTCTGGGCCTTTACGAAAAAACCTCCATAATCATCCCTGTCAAGTATCTCATTCATCGTGTCTATTGGAATGAAGATACGAACTTCTGACTCCACCCCTGTTTGTGCAAAAGTTGTTCCAGGGTCCTGAATTACCCCTTTGACAATGAAGGATTGGGTAACAACACCACCATCCTCTCTTCTGAACGTAATATTGAGAGGATTCTTGATAGATATATTCTTATCAAACTTTTCATAGGCAACATCAGCACCTATTACTGCAACATAGCGGTCCTTATCTGTGAGAAATGTTCCCGAATCAAAATTAAAGTTCGCCACTTCACCGTAGTCCTCTGTAACACCCTGGATATCGATCTGCCTTGAGACAGACATGTAAGTAACCTTTGCCATCTGCTGGTTTATGGGAGAAACACCATCCACTCCTGGAGTATTACGGATAATTTCCAGCTCTTTGTCGAAGAATACATCAATATTCTGGCTGTAAATTACAATAAAATTAGAGCCCACCGCCCCTATCTCGTCATTGAAATACTGAGTAAAACTGGCTCCCAGCGAAACATTAGCTATCACTGCTGCTACACCTATGATTATTCCCAGGGTAGTGAGAGCAGACCTGAGTTTGGAACTGCCGATGCTACCCAGTGAGATCCTTATAGCCTGAGACAGACTTAACATACAAAGTGCACCTGATTACTGTTTTTCCATTCTGCGCTTGTAAAGGATGTAAGCACCTGCACCCACAACGATCAGGAGAAGCACTACTATGTAGATACCTGAACCACTGTCATTTTCAACTACATTGTGCTTCAATTGGCGAGTATCGACCTGTTGCGTATGTTCATTCAGGCCATTCCTGAAATCTGCATTGATGACGAGATCAGCAGGGAATGACAAATCTTCTGAAACAGCTTTTGCGTTGAGCTCAATGGTAAAGAGTTCATCAGGGTCCATGGAACCTATGAAATACTCTGCCGGGGAAAACTCAATACCTTCAGCTTCAATTTGAACGCTAACAGATGAGAGCCTGTTCGGATGGATGTTAGCAACATCGAATTCGAGTACACCTTCACCATTTTCAAGCACAAGTGGCTTTGAAGGAATGACCCTGACAGACGAAGAATCCACCTTTATGGGAATCCTCCAGTTGTTATTGTATGAATGTGAACTACCTACAATGGAAAAATCGAGATAGTACGTTCCATCTGGAGTCCCTTCATCTACTTCCACGTTGTATGTCAGGTCCACTGATTCACCCGGACCTATGACACCATTTCCATAATAAGTGTCTGTGGTAACTTTGATTCCTTCAACACCATCAAGAGATGCAGATTGTATTCTTGCATTGGTGTCATACTGCTCTTCGTCAATAGTTATGGAGTAATCAGTGGCACTGTTCTGAAGTGTGAATGAAACTGTACCTTCATCCCCAGACATGAAAACCTCAGGTTCTTTTACAGTTTCTCCTGAAAGCTGTATGGTTCCCTTACTGTCGAAACTGTCAGAACCAACCCTTATCTCAAATTCCTTCTTGACCCAGATACCACTGTTGTCTTCCTGATACCATACTTCAAAAGTACCGGTACCCTGTTTTGCTGATGTGTCCGTAAATAGCCTGAATTCTTCAACAGCAGCATTATCAGGAGTGAGTATTCCTATATTGACCTGTGAATTTGTGCTACTATCTATGGAAAACGGGTAATCAGGAACCATTCTTAAGGAGAGACCTTTTGCCTTTGCATACCCCAGGTTCTCCAATTTGACCCATACGCTCACATATTCCCCTATCTCTGCAGGGATCGGGTCGTACTTAAGAATACTCATCCTAAGGTCTGCGCCATCTGCAGCAGATGCGTTCAATGGTACCATAAGTGATGCAATTAATACTATTAACATAATGAAAAGCGGTTTATTTTTCCCAAACATAACCTATCCTCCATTTTCTTCAATTATTACCAATAACTCCGTCTTTCAAATAAACGACCCTGTCTGCATATTCTGCCAAATCAGGGTCGTGTGTGATCATAACTATTGTCCGTCCTTTTTTATGTAGGTCAGAGAATATTTCCATTACCTCTTCACCGGTCTTTGAATCCAGATTACCTGTTGGTTCATCTGCAAGAATGAGAGAGGGATCATTAATCAATGCCCTTGCTATTGCAATCCTCTGCTGTTGCCCCCCTGACATTTCAGACGGTTTATAATTAATGCGATCAGTAAGCCCAACCATTTCTACAAGTTCCTTCGCTTTTTTTCGGGCATCTACACCCTCTTTCTTATTAGCATAAGTAGGAAGTTCGACATTCTGGAGAGTTGTAAGTCGTGGAACAAGATTGAAAGTCTGGAAAACAAAACCTATCTCAAGACCCCTTAGTTTTGCAAGTTCGAGATCTGAGAGTGTGTTCACATCCTTACCCATGACAATTACCTGACCACAATTTGGCCTGTCCAGACAACCTATCATATTCATCAATGTGCTTTTACCCGAACCAGAAGGACCCATTATAGCAACGAACTCACCCTGCTTGACACTAAGGTCTATACTTTTGAGTATCGGCACATCCATATCCCCTACATGGTAATTCTTACAGAGATTAACAAGTTCAATTACGAGAACATCATCCCGTTTCGGTGGACTATTGTTATTATTCCCAACCATAATTTATTCCCCAAGGTTAAACATGCTTACACAACCATAGCATGATGTTAATAGTAATGAAATTGTCGGAAAAGCCTCCAAACATATACAAATTACTCACTCAGTCTCTTTTTAATTCCCCGTTTGACGTGATATCTAACATTATTCAGCACAAATAAACGCTTTCATAAGCGAACATTTTCTTATAAATCGACATACATCGAAGCATATACATTAGTTAGGTACAATCATTACTTAAAAATTATGATTTTAGTGTGATAAAATTTATTCAATGCCAACTTCTAGACAAACTACTTTCATTCATGGCCCAACCGTCTATGAAAATCTCATATCTGAAGACCATATACTTTACCGAATAAACAAACTCATTAATTTTTCCTTTGTAAATAAAGCATGTAGCGACTTATATTCACTCGATAGCGGCAGACCTGTAAAAAATACACCTGAAATGATGTTCCGTTCAGCAATAGTTCAGTATCTCAACGACTATTCAGATCAACAAATGGAACAAGCTTCCAAATACGACATTATAACAAAATGGTTCATTGGTCTTTCCATTGAAGACAAATCCATGTGTCATCGGTTAAGACCCAAATTAAGCCTTATGTTCCTATATTTCTAAAAGTACTAAACAAAATCATCTTTTTTGCATCTCACGCTTAATTATT
>CAZQWP010000106.1:0-6048 GCA_964597005.1 uncultured Methanosarcinales archaeon
TAACCGCCATCTGCGTGAATCTGTGTTTATCTACGGCTATGGTTCAAAATTCATTGATAATTAGGATTTCTACAGAGCCCATAATTTTACAAAATATATACAATCAAAAATACCGCAACTAAACCTCTTTAAAACCTTCAACAACCCGTGCGTTCTGCTCCTGTGTGCCCACGGTTACCCTTATCAAAGAGTCGCCGGCGTCCCTGAACGATGTACAGTCCCGTACAATGATACCCTTCTGAAGTAGCTTCTCGCATACATCCCGTGATTTAAGCGGTGCGACGTCCACAAGTACAAAATTCGCTTGGGAATCATATACCTTGAATGGCATGTGTTCTTTCAGGTAGACCCTCCCATTACATACCAGTTCAATGCTCTTTTCCAGGTGCAATGGATCCGAAAGTGCACCCACACCGGCAGCAATGGCAGCACTGCTCACGTTAAAAGGTGTTGCAGCCCGCATGTATTCCGGTTTCAGCCATTCAGGCATTATCCCGTATCCGATCCTAAGCCCTGCCAATCCGAATGCCTTTGAGAGCGTCCTGCCCACGATGAGGTTGTCGTATTCCCTGACAAGCTCCGCAAGGTTTGCATCAGCAAACTCAACGTATGCCTCGTCAACGAAGACAAGACCCCGTGTGGATTCTGCGATTGCACGCATATACTTTTCCGGAACCACATTCCCTGACGGGTTGTTGGGCGAACACAGGAATATCACCTTGGTGCGCGCAGATACTGCGTTCTGTATAGCCTCAACATCCAGTGCAAAATCCCTGTCACGTTCCACAAACACAGGAACTGCACCATTTGCCTGGGCTGCAATCTCGTAATATGAAAATGTAGGTGTGGGCAGGATCACCTCGTCCCCGCGCTCGATGACAAGGCGCATCAGACCATCGATCAAGCCATCCATTCCCGGACCCGATGCAACGATACTGCCTGCAGGGAACCCTGTGTAACCGACCAGTGCTTCAACCAGTTCATAAGCATCCGCTGAGGGATAGATGTTCGACTGCTGTGCATGCCTGATCAATGCGCTCACCGCTTCCGGGGAAGGTCCAAGCGGGTTTTCATTCGAGCCTAACTTGATCACCGAACCCGAGTCAAGCCCGTACTTGCGTGTGATATCATCAATTGATTTACCAGGTACGTATTCGGCAATACCTGCAATTTCTTCTTTGATGAGTTCAGGCCTGCTCAATTATACCTACCACCGAATCTATCTGTTCTTCTGTAATAACAAGAGGTGGAGCTATGCGTATCACCGTATCCGAAGTACAGTTCAACAGTACACCATGGTTTCGTGCATAATCCACAATGTCCGGGCATTTCGTACTGAGCTCTACACCAATCATAAGACCACGTCCGCGCACATCCACAACATCGTCACGCTCAAGGTTTCGGAGCTTTTTCATGAAATATTCCCCCATCTCCTTTGAACGTGTAACGAGATCTTCCTCCCTTATGGCCTCAATAGATGCAAGGGCCGCTGCACATGCCAGCGGATTACCACCAAATGTAGCTGCATGTTCACTCTTGCCGAAAGTTATGTCATCCCTGGCAGCCATTGCACCCATCGGAAAACCCCCACCAAGCGCCTTTGCCATTGTCATGATATCAGGTTCGACCCCAGAATGTTCCTTGCAGAACCACTTGCCGGTCCTGCCAAATCCAGTCTGCACCTCATCAAATATCAGAAGTGTGTTGGTATCATCACATATCTCACGTACCTCTTTCAAATAGTCATTCGAAGGTACGTTTATGCCTCCTTCTCCCTGGATCGGCTCAATGATCACTGCTGCTGTGTTCTTGGTGATGGCATTGGCAATCACTTCTGCATTGTTATACGGTACGAAACCCACTTTTTGGAGAAGGGGTTCAAAAGGAGCCCTGTAGGTCTCGTTATGTGTCACGCTGAGCGCTCCCCTCGTGCGTCCGTGGAATGCATGTTCAGTTGCAACAAAATCCGTCTTTTTTGATGCAACCCTTACAAGTTTCATTGCAGATTCAACTGCCTCGGCTCCAGAGTTGCAGAAAAACACGCGGTTCATACCGGTGATTGCTACCAGTTGCTCTGCAAGGTTTGCCTGGACATCTGTATAATAGAGATTCGATACATGGATCAATTGTCCAGCCTGTTTCCTTATTGCTTCCACGACACGTGGATGACAGTGACCAACATTGTTTACTGCAATGCCTGCAACACAATCTATGTACTCTACCCCGTTTATGTCAGAGACAATGGATCCTTTCCCCTTCACCAGTGCAATTGGCTGGCGGGTGTATGTCTGCATCACGTACTTTGCGTCTTTATTAACAATAGATTCGTAATCTGGTTTTGATGAAGAAGAGGTATTTTCGTTCAATTAATCACCTTTTAGTGATAGATAGGTTCTATGGAATTTAAGTCCAACCCAGTCTAAATTTTTAATATTTAACACATTTCATTGTTGTGTTTGGAGCATAAAAACTGCACATGGTATAAAAGTTAAACGTCCAATTCCATCAGTTCACGTTCGTTGATAACCTCTTCCTCTTCACGCTTAAAGACTATCCCCTCTGCTGCACGCATTACCCCGTCAACTCTTGCTTCTTCATGGATTGTTATGGACTGGGCATTGATCTCGCCAAGAACGTGGCTCCCCTCGTCAATGTACACCTTTCCTCTTGAAATAATATTACCGTGGATTGAGTTGTCCTTGCCAATCGTTATATCCTCAAGCGTCCGGATACTGCCGTAAAGTGTTGTATCGTTACCCATTGAAAGGGATCCTGCACGGATGTTCCCAACAAGTCTGCACTCATCTCCGATAATAGCATCTGCTGGAACACGGATAGAATCGATGGAGATTTTGGAGCCATTGGGGATGATCATTGCCTTATCACTCATGATCGTGCTATCGTCCTCAAAAATATCCTCAAGCGCTTTCTCGACTTCCTCGTCTTTTCCGAGCCGGAGCAGTTCACTGAGGTACAAGAACAGATATATTATAACAGGTACCGGATTCCTAATCACAATCCAGCCCCTTGTCTCAAAACCCCCATTGATCTTGACATCGTTTCCAATATCCAGATCTCCTTTAACTAACAGCTTGCCGTTGATCTCAACAAATTCCCCTATATAAGCGTTGGTATCGGTTTTTACGTTACCTCCGATCTGTGACCATATGTCAATCCTTACATCGGAAGTAGCGGTCATATCACCAGCAATCTTTACCCTTTCACCAAGTATTATGGAACTTGCAATAAGTCCATATCTGATATCAGAGTGATTGCCAATGATAATATCCCCCTCCACAACGATTGTGTGTTCCTCCATTTTTGTATTGTTGGGGATTATAAATGATTTGAAAAGTTCTTCTGCGATAATTTCACACTCCGGTTTAAGGATAAAGACCCATGGATTCTGGGTAAGTATATACTTGGGTTTAGATTCTATATAATATATAGATTTATTGATATTTAAACAATCATTGTTCCCTGCCTCGTCTCACATCAACCGCGCCACCTTTATCCTGAAAAACGATCTCCTCAGGGGAGTATAGTAGCTGTCCGGTTGCAAGCAGTTCATCGGACCCGTCCACGACTAACACTTCTTCTCCTGCACGAAGATCCGGGTCAATATCAATGACATGCTTTGAAAATGCGGTTTTTCCTTTTGAGACGAAAGGTACGGCATCTTCACAAACAACGACCCTGAGATTCGGTTTCCGGGTTTCCTTGTGGACTACATCTGCTCCATTCATGCTCAATGTCAGAACCCCGTCCTTTGCCCTCACTGTTGCAATTCGCCTGTCATTATAGAGGATCTGCCTTACACGTTTTGTTTTTGATAACTGGAATGTCACACCATCTGGAAAGAGTATCCTTCCACAGCCTTTTCCAAACTGGTAGTCTGCCATAGTGCGTATTCGTGCAAGATTTTTTTCATTACGTTTCATAGGTGTTAAATAATAGGTACGTTTTAAATGGGTGACGGTTCGTTGGATGCATAACAGTTTATTGGTACTTCATTTTTAGGCTCTATCATCTTTTTTGAGTCACTGGTTTTTGTCATGAACAGTTCATGTGGGTTAAAAAAATTGTGCATGTTTTTATTTTCATTACCATTAATAAATTTATTTATATATCATAGAAGGCAGTTAACTAAGTGTGCAACCAATTCTGAAATCCTATTTAAATCATATCGTGAATCTTTAAATAATATAAGAACATTTTATAAGATGAGGATACGGGATTAGCTGCTTATAAATACAGGCTAACTGTAACCAAGCAAACCATTCATCCCCTCAAACTACCCGTTTCCTCACTTTTCATAATGATACTATTATATCCTTTTAAGTAACATCATGCGTTTAAGTCTAGCCTTTTGCAACTCCTATTGGCAACACACGTGCAACTTTTCTGGCAATCCCAAGATTGTGTACCACATCTACCACATCACTGCTGGATTTGTAGACCCCGGGAGCCTCTTCAGCGATCACTGAAGGATGGGTAGCCCTGACTGTAATTCCCTTTGCCTCAAGTTCCTGCTTTATTTTCTCACCGTAGAATTCATGTTTCGCCTGCCCCCGGCTCATCACACGCCCTGCACCGTGACATGCACTTCCAAACGAGATATCCATGGCTGCCGTAGTTCCATGGAGAATATATGAAGGAGTTCCCATGCTTCCAGGGATCAAAACCGGCTGACCAACGTCCTTGTATGCAGAAGGAAGATCATGATAACCTGGAGGAAATGCACGGGTTGCACCTTTCCTGTGCACATACACTTCCTTTTTCTTTCCGTTGATAAGATGTTCCTCAAGTTTTGCAACGTTGTGTGCGACATCATATACAAGGTCCATGCCAAGGTCGTCCATGTCCCTGCCAAAGAAACGTTCGAACACCCCCCGTGTCCAGTGGGTTATGACCTGCCTGTTGGCCCAAGCATAGTTGGCAGCACATGCCATTGCTTTGAAGTAGTTCTGTGCTTCATCGGACTGTGCAGGTGCACAAGCAAGCTGTTTATCAGGAATGTCTATTCCATATTTCTTCACTGCCTGTGAGAGCACACGCAGGTGGTCAGTGCATATCTGGTGTCCGGCTCCCCGGGAGCCACAGTGGATCATCACAGTCACCTGTCCTTCTTCAAGACCAAAAACTCTGGCAACACCGGAATCATATATCTTATCCACATACTGGACCTCAAGGAAATGGTTACCGCTTCCAAGTGTACCGAACTGGGGTTTTCCGCGTTTGCGTGCCTTATCGCTTACCTGGGATGGGTCTGCCCCCGGGATAAAACCGCTCCCTTCGCAGTTCTCGATGTCTCCCTTCACCCCATAACCAGCTTCAACCGCCCAGCGGGAGCCATGCATGAAAGCATCATCCAGTTCGCTGTCAGATGCACGTATCCGGCTCTTTGAACCGACACCCGAGGGAACATCACGGAACAGGTTCTCAACCAGTTCTTTGATATTTGGGCGGACATCCTCTTCACGCAGGTTCGTACGGATAAGACGGACACCGCAGTTGATATCGAAACCGACCCCACCCGGACTGATGATACCTTCCTCTTTATCGAATGCAGCAACACCTCCGATCGGAAACCCATAGCCAACATGTGCATCAGGCATTGCCATGGAATATTTCTGGATGCCGGGTAGGGTTGCAACATTTGCGACCTGTTCTATCGCATCCTTCTCAAGGTGGTGTATCAGTTTCTCTGAAACAAAGATGCGTCCGGGCACTCTCATACCGGCTTTGTAATTCTCCGGTAGTTCCCATGTGTTATCATCGATCTTTGAAAGCATGTCATAATCCTGACTTACAGTTTCGTCTGTCATTTTAATTTTCTCCCACCCATTCCATTTCCCATTCTTAACTATCGCCGATTGGATATTATGCTGTCAATACGTATGAATATTGGGATTGAACTACTCAACGCTTGCGCATGAAGATTCTTATAAGTAACTACAAGTTGTAGCCCTGTTTGTAAATTATCGAGAAACTCCCGATAGCCTGTCCAATTGGCATTTTGTGATAGGTAACGTAACATGATATTGA
>CAZQWP010000107.1:0-3684 GCA_964597005.1 uncultured Methanosarcinales archaeon
TGGTTCAAAGAATGAAGCAAGAAGCTCCATGCGTAAGCGTGGAGTAGTTCACATCAAAATGCTATTTATTCTTTAACATTCGTAAGCACTATCTTGTAATGCTCAACGCCGTCAAAGGTGGAGGATATTACAAACCCGAGTCCGATCAAGTTCGAAAGTATCTCTCTTAATTTGGTTTCGTTGAATTTTGTCACCTCTAACAGTTCATCGATCGTTGCTTTTTTCTTATCGATGAGCGCATCCATCACACACCTCATATCAACATTAAAACCTGCCAGATACGGTTCATATGCAACTTCAGCTTTTTGTTTGGCAGAGCCTGTCAAAATCCCGGTATATTCGGTAAAGCTCTTGCCAAGTTTGATTCCTTGTGAAGTGATCTCATACTCCCGCAGGCTCTTGTCATGGTCACTGCCGCGCATTTTGAGAACGAGGAACGCCTTTTTCATCTGGGAGTTGATCTCCACATGTCGCAGGAGTATCACAGTATCCATGATGAATGAAACCGTTATATCCGAGATCTTGATGTCCCCTGTGATATCCGATGTCTCACTGGTTAGAATGGAGGTGAGGCCTTTGTTTTTGAAAAGCCTGACAAGGGTAAGTATGTGCTCCCGCATTTCAACCGGATTTTCAAAGGCACAGTCAAACTCTGAGATCCCATCGACCACGATTCTCTTGGCGCCTATTTGCTCTATCATATTTTTTATTTCAAGTGTATGCTTGTTCGGATAAATTTCTGATGGCGCTGCATAAATAATTCGAAGGAGGTCCTTTTGCTCGAACTCCCGGAGGTCCCATTCAAAGTTCGCAGCATACTGGATGAGTTCATCGGGTGTTTCTTCAAAACTGACAATGATCCCTGGTTCACCATTCCGGGCACCTTCGACAATAAAATGAAGACCAAATGTGGTTTTTCCAGTGCCTGCACTTCCACCAATAAGTGTTGATGAACGTTCGACTATCCCGCCTCCAAGCATATTGTCAAAGTCAGGGATACTGGTCTTGATCCTCCCGAGATTACCGGCAAACGGCATGACAGCAGGCTTAAACATGGGATATACAGTAACCCCGTTAACTGTAATTTCAAACATATGCTCACCTTCAAGATATTGAAGGCCGCTAGTTTTCAGTATCTCTATATGGCGTTTTGTCTTAAACCGGCTTGCTTCCTGCCACAGGTATATGATTCCATCAACAAGGTCGCTTATTACGTAACGATGTATCTCCTCACGCAGCATTGTCGAAGTCAGGTATACAATAGCATTCCATTCTGCTATCGTGGTAGCCAGAGAGTACGTAAACCTGCGTTGTTCAGCGACCGGGAAACTGTATCCAAGAGGGGTGACCGTATCTATCAATACACGGTCAGGGTTATGCTTGGCTGCAAGGTTACTGATATCAACAAGCAGACTGAGAGGGTCCCTTTCGGCCGTACCCCTATCAAGGGCGTGTATCTGGACGGTTTCCTCAAAAAACACAAACCTTGATAATTTCTCCCGAACGGCTTCTGATGATTTATAGGTTATTGGGATGTAGAGTACACTCTCGCCTTGTTTAGCGGCAGCGCAGAGACTTTGTATGCCAAGTATTGTCCTGCCTGTACCTGCCGTACCTACGATAAGTATAGTTGATGGAGGTATGATCCCTCCTCCCAATATCTCATCAAGTCCTGCTATTCCTGTAGATTTTATTTCCAATGTAACTCCAACCAGTGTGGCTCTCTGCTATTTAATTATAGATTTATGAACTATTTTACTTAAGACTATTTATTATCATTTAAGGGACAACACTCATATAATCATTTTCAGGAACTCGATCTTACCAGTGTGCTTGCCGTTTCACGAACGCTCCTCTCTGAAGTGTATGAAGGCTTCCAGCCCAGCAGTTTCATTTTCTCGATTAAAAGCAGCATCTTCGGGACATCGCCTTTCCATCCACGGTGACCACCGGTGTAGCTGAACCGGACATCCTCAAGTCCCATCTCCTCGACAACGATCTCACCGATCCTGGTTGAAATGATCGTGTCTTCAGATCCGATATTAAAGATATTCACGGCATCATTGCTGTGCTTTACCGCAAACAATATGGCATCAACGCATTCATTCACATGAAGATATGATTTTGATTGGCGCCCGTCACCGAGAATTTCTAGGTGCTTCGGATCTTCCTTGAGTTTCCCGATAAAATCCACGATGATACCATGGGTGCCTCTGTTCCCAATGATATTTGCAAACCTGAATATCCACGACCGCATTTCAAAGGTATGGGAATATGATGTGATGAGTGCCTCGCATGAAAGTTTTGATGCCCCGTAAAGCGAGATCGGGATGAGGGGACCGTAATCTTCCGGAGTGGGTATTGTTGATGCCTCACCGTAAACGGTTGATGTGGAGGTAAAAGCGATATTGGGGACATTCTTCTTGCGCATGGCTTCAAGAAGGTTATACGTAGCCATGATATTCTGCTCAAGATGTACATGTGTATCCACAGCTCCAAGCCTGACATCCGGGTTTGCTGCAACATGGTATACAATATCAATACCATCACATGCAGCTTCAATCTCGTCCTGATTGAGCAGGTTTCCTTTGATGAAAGTGAAATTCGGTTTATCGAGATGGTGCCGGATAAATCCGATATTTCCGGAACTAAGGTTATCAAACACTACAACCTCATTTCCGGTTTCCATCAATCTGTCGATGACATAGCTTCCAATAAAACCTGCACCGCCGGTTACCAATATTTTTTCTGCAATTTTGCTTTTTGGGGTCATGTTGATCTATATCCTGACGGGTATGCCTTTTTCCTGCAAGTACTTTTTAACATCTCCAACCGTATATTCGCCAAAGTGGAAGATGCTTGCAGCCAGTGCTGCATCCGCCTTACCATCCGTAAATCCGCCGTACATGTGCTCGGGATTGCCAACGCCCCCTGATGCTATGACCGGGATCTCCAGTGCTTCAGAAATGGTCTTTGTTATCGGGATGTCAAAACCATCGTATGTTCCGTCCCTGTCCATACTTGTGAGCAGTATTTCGCCTGAGCCAAGTTCCTCTACTTTTTTAGCCCACTGGACTGCATCGATGCCTGTTGGCTGGCGTCCGCCATATATAACCACCTCATACCATGCAGGTGTCCCGTTCTCAAGTGTAATTATTGTTTTGTCCGCATTATCCTTGATATTGGTATTCCGCTTACAGTCAATGGCTGTGACAATGCACTGCGAACCAAAGATGTCAGATGTCTCCTTGATAATTCCCGGGTTTTTCACGGCGGCTGTATTGATACCCACTTTATCCGCACCTGCACGTAGTATCTGCCGGACATCTCCGACCGAAGCGATACCGCCACCAACTGTGAGGGGAATGAATACCTCGTTCGCTGTGCGTTCGATAACATCGATCATCGTGGCACGTCTTTCGTGGGACGCTGTAATATCCAGGAACACCAGTTCATCTGCTCCCTGCTGGTTGTAACGCTTGGCAAGCTCAACCGGGTCGCCGGCTTTGCGCAGGTCTAGGAATTCCACACCTTTTACAACCGTTCCTCCGGCATCATTAAGTGTTACGTCAAGACAAGGAATGATCCGTTTTGTTAACATACAGTAAATAAAAAAGTTCCCTTGTATTAATAGGTTATCAAACAATAGGTTATCAAACGCATACACCAACATTTTCAGGCTGT
>CAZQWP010000107.1:3784-5883 GCA_964597005.1 uncultured Methanosarcinales archaeon
AATAGGTTATCAAACAATAGGTTATCAAACGCATACACCAACATTTTCAGGCTGTTTTGCTTTTTTGAATTATTTATACACTAAAAACAGATCGGCTGTTTTCCAGCGTTCATGACCTAGTTCGATGTTTCTGGCATCCTCGCATTTCACGTAGTTTTTATATACAACCGTGAACATTGTAAGCACCAAGATTTATAATATCTGTGGTTTATATAAAAATATATTAATTTAATTTCATCACTTCTCTGGAGTAATTCTTTGAGCAGCACAACCATTGCATTAACGATTTTTTTGCTCTACTGGATCCTAATCTCGATCCTTGACAGACGCGGTATCCTTGAAAAGTACAATATCAGTACATACGGTCCCGTTCTGATGATCCGAACCTTACGTGGTCAGGAGTTACTGGACAAACTGGCACGTCCAAAAAGGTTCTGGAGAACATTTGCAAATATCGGGATTCCCCTGATGTTTGTTGGAATGGCTGCAATGTTTTTGATCATCATTCTCTCAGACGTCGCTCTGCTCTCCTCGCTTCATGAAAATACCATGCCTGAGCCCGGGAAGTTCAATGAGCCACGGAACATCCTGCTGATACCCGGGGTCAATGAATTCATTCCTTTCACATGGGGGATCATTGCACTGGTTGTTACGCTTATTGTACATGAGTTTGCGCATGCCATACTGTGCAGGGTGGAGGATATACATGTCAAATCCATGGGACTTTTAGTTGCCCTTGTACCAATTGGAGGATTCGCTGAACCCGATGAGGAAGAACTGTTCGGGGTCACGGAAGAAAAGACACTCGAAAAAGAGGGTATGGGCACTGAAGAGATGCGGGAATCGGTGCCTGAGGTCAAAAAAACTAAAAAGGCAGCCACACGCAACGAGAGAGCAAGGATACTGGCGGCTGGTGTAATGTCGAACTTTGTTGTTGCTTTTGTGGCATTCTTCCTGTTTTTCGGTCCGGTTCTGGGTGCCATTGCTCCTTTAAGTGATGCCATGGTTGTAAATGTGACTGCAGATTCCTCTGCTTTTGAAGCCGGGATCACAAAAGAGATGGTGATAACCCAGATTGATAATACACCGGTTAGCAATGCACACGATATCATTATGTATATGAGCACTATTGAAGCCGGTTCGGTAGTCAAGGTCCATGCGGCAAAGGATGGGTCTGTGTCGGTGTATGATATCACGACAGAAGAGATTGTAGAAAAAGAGATATTTGGCGTTTCAGTAAATGGGGTTGTGGAAGGGTCACCGGCAAAGGCAGTGGGTTTTGAAAGCGGGATGGTGATGGTAAATATCGACAATGTTACATTGAGGACCGTTGAAGACTTTATTGTCTTCATGAACTCGACCCATGCAGACCAGACAATACACGTTGAAGTGTTGGGTACAAACCATACATCCGGCCAGACCAACGTAACCATGGGATTTGATGTGAAACTTGCACAATATCCTGATGAGGGCAACGAGAAAGGATTTCTGGGTGTTTATTACAGCACAGACGGTGTAAAAAGCACACCACTTGGGCTCGCAGTTGGAGAATACCCTGCAAGGATGTATCTTCAGATACTCAAGGAGGTCCCTTCCATGCTTTCAGGTCCCAGTGGCTGGATAATCCTGTTCGGACTCCCGATCCTGGGTCTTGGTGGGGAAGGGTTCCCAGGGTTCAGTGGAACGTTTGCGCAATTCTACCATGCTGTTGGCTGGGGTGAACCACTTGGGATTGGAATTTTCTGGATCGCAAACGCACTACTCTGGGTCGGCTGGTTGAATTTTTATGTGGGGCTCTTTAACTGCCTGCCAGCGGTTCCCCTTGATGGGGGTCATGTGTTCAGGGACTATACTTATTCCCTCATTCTTCGCATAACCCGGGACGAAGATAAAGCAAAACGTTTATCCGGTGCAATTTCAGGGACGTTTTTCCTTGTGGTGCTTATGTCATTCATACTTATGATATTTGGGCCGTATGTTGTACACGGGTTTTGAACTTCACATATCAATCCTGATGTTTAGAATATTTTAGTACGGTGCTAGTCCTCATCAACATATAAGATTTAACTTGTAAGCCGAGAAGTCCCCTTTCGTAAGAT
>CAZQWP010000108.1:0-5871 GCA_964597005.1 uncultured Methanosarcinales archaeon
AATATATCATTAAACTAATATTTATATTATTGTCATTACTTAATCAGGTTTTCATCCATAAATGTTTATTTTTTTGTATAGATACCTCTTGGTATTTATAGTATATAGCCATTAGTAATAGGCATGATTAATCTGGATGATCTGAAGTATGAGAATAACTTGATCCAGGCAATTGCACAGGACTACCAGACCGGTGAAGTGCTGATGTGTGCGTATATGAATAGGGAAGCGATTGAGAAAACGATTGAGACGGGACATGCGCATTATTGGAGCCGAAGCCGCAGTAAATTATGGAAGAAAGGTGAGAGTTCCGGTCATCTGCAGATAGTGCATGAGATTAGGATCGACTGCGATATGGATGCGCTCCTCCTTAGGATAGAACAGATCGGAGGTGCCTGTCATACAGGATTCAGATCGTGTTTTTACCGTACTATCGAAGGCGATGTCGTGGGCAAAAAAGTATTCGAACCTGATGATGTATATTAGCTTAGCTGGCAATTCAAACCATTTTCATGTGTCTACTCCGGTTTTGGAATGAAATATATATGTTTGAGCCATAGTCATACCTATGAACAAAGATAAGAGTGCGGGAATTAAGATAGTACCTGATACGAGTGTGATCATTGATGGTCGTATTTCGGAAAAGGTCAAAAGTGGTGAGTATCGGGGTGCCGATGTATTGATTCCTGAAGCAGCGGTTTCTGAGCTGGAAGCTCAGGCAAACCGGGGTCTTGAGATCGGTTACAAAGGGCTGGATGAACTTCTGGAATTGCGCAAACTCTCGGACAGCGGAGAAATTACACTTGCTTTTACAGGAAAACGTCCGGGTCTTGAACAGATAAAACTTGCCAAAGGCGGAGAGATCGATGCATTGATCCGCTCTGCAGCTTCGGATTTGGATGCCGTATTTGTTACTGGTGATAAGATCCAGGCACAGGTCGCCATGGCAAAGGGACTTGAGGTGGAGTATCTTTTTCCACAGAGAGCTGAGTTAGGACCGCTTTTGATCGATGATTTTTTCACGAATGACACAATGTCGGTCCATCTTAAGAACAACGTCGTGCCCATGGCAAAGCGCGGGACGATCGGAAACGTGAGATTTGTCAAAATACGTGATTACCCATGCACTTATAAAGAACTCAAGGATATCTCAAGAGAACTCATCGAATGGGCTCGATCCGACCAGGATTCATTTATAGAGATATCCTGCAGCGGTGTCTCTGTCCTGCAGATTCGGAACATGCGCATAGCAATTGCGAACCCACCTTTTTCAGACGATATCGAGATCACAGCGGTGCGTCCCATAGCTACTGTAAGGCTGGATGAGTATCGGTTAAGTGATATGCTAAAGGAACGTCTTCTCGCCCAGCGGGGCATCCTTATCGCAGGACCTCCAGGTGCAGGAAAATCGACTTTTGCAGCAGGAGTTGCCATCTATCTTACTGAACACGGGAATATTGTCAAAACCATGGAATCGCCACGGGACCTTCAGGTTCCTGATGAGATCACCCAGTATGCACCCTTAAATGGGGATATGGAGAAGACTGCGGATGTGCTTCTTCTGGTTCGACCGGACTACACCATCTATGATGAAGTGAGAAAAACGAAAGATTTCCATATATTCGCAGATATGCGCCTTGCAGGTGTAGGAATGGTCGGGGTTGTGCATGCAAACCGGGCAGTTGATGCCGTGCAGCGCCTTATCGGAAGGGTGGAGCTGGGTGTTATCCCACAGGTTGTTGATACCGTGGTATTCATCGACAAAGGTGAGGTCGCGAAGGTACAGGTTCTCGAGTTCACAGTGAAGGTACCCTCTGGCATGGTTGAGGCCGATCTTGCAAGACCTGTGATAACGATCTCAGATTTTGAGACAGATGTAACAGAGTATGAGATCTATACATACGGTGAACAGGTTGTTGTGATGCCTGTCGGTACTGAGAAGAAAGCGTCATGGAAACTTGCAGAGGGAGGAATTCAGGGTGTTATCGAACGGTACGTTAGCGGTCCTGTAGATGTTGAGATAGTTTCAGATAACAAGGCAGTTGTCAGGGTTCTTGACCATGAGGTTCCGCATGTGATCGGGAAGGGCGGTTCTTTGATAGACGAGATCGAGAGGGAACTTGGCATTCACATCGATATTCGCAAGCTTGAGGAGAAAAAAGGACACAGGGACGAAAGAAAAAAGCGGTACCGACCCATCATAGAGCATACAAAGAAACATGTGGTGATGAATATTCCTGAAATTGCTACACAGGATGTGGAAGTGTATGCAGGGAATAC
Source organism: uncultured Methanosarcinales archaeon (assembly GCA_964597005.1). GTDB lineage: Archaea > Halobacteriota > Methanosarcinia > Methanosarcinales > Methanosarcinaceae > JAFGQV01. Next base: position 2,281 of record CAZQWP010000108.1, read on the forward strand.
CTATCTTTTCACCGCGACTGTGGGGCGGCATGGAGATATAAAGGTCAGGACAGATTCGGCTATCGCCCAAAGTATTATGGATGCTCTGGAAGAAGGAGATATCGTGGAAGTCAGGTTGATGTGAGGCTTTTTTTGGATAATTTATTCACCAACGATCCTTTTCACGCTGTTAATAAGTTCTTTACGTCCGAAAGGTTTGGTAATATAATCGGTCACACCTACCACATGGAGCCCTATCATCTTATCGATAGGCTGAGCCTTTGCCGTTAACATCACGACCGGTATGTCCTTTGTCTCTTCATTACCAACAATCTTCTTTCGAACCATCCAGCCGTCCATCTGGGGCATCATAATATCAAGAAGCACTAAGTCCGGACGGTTGACTTTTATCATATCCAATGCCTCCTGACCGCTATATGCTACCAAGATCTCATAACCTTCAGTTTCCAGAACCAGTTTTACAAGATCAACTGTATCTGGCTCATCATCAACTACCATAATCTTCTTTGTCACGAAATAATCCTCCGCCTAGAATCATATTATTTAACACATATTATTTAATTCATGTCATTTAACTTGTCTTATTATGCTATAATATCAAGGGCTTTTAGCGCGTTGTTCAACTGGCAGGATAATATGGAAAATACTTCCGTTATCCAATTTGCGTTGTGCCCAGATTGTACCATTGTGCCGTTCAATTATCCTCTTACTTATTGCAAGACCTAGACCGGTCCCTCCGAATTTTCGGGTGGAACTGCCGTCTACCTGATAAAATTTGTCAAATATTTTTTCAAGTTTATCCTCGGGTACACCAACGCCATTATCACAGAACTCTATATGTATATGATCCTCATCTTCATGATATGCCTTTATGGTTATTTCCCCTCCTACCTCGCTAAATTTGACGGCATTTTCCAACAAATTGGTGGCTACCTGCATTAAACGGTCTTCATCACCTTCCACCACCAGATCATCTTCTACATCCAGTGAGAAATCAATATTCTTGTCAGAAGTTACCCTTGCAAAATCTGCAACAATGTTGTCTAAGAGATCGTTCATGTTGACCGGAGAAATGTTGAACTCCACTGTGTCCAGCCTTGATATATCCACGGCGTTTGCTACCAGCCTGGTCAACCGGTCTATATTCCTTAATACTACAATCAGGGATTTCCTTTGCGTTTCTGTTATGCTGCCAAGCGCATTATCCAGCATCAATTCTGTATATCCCCTGATAGAAGTGAGTGGTGTGCGGATCTCATGGGAGATATTGGCAACAAGCTCGCTTTTGATTTTATCCATTTCCTGAAGTTCCCTGTATTCACTCTCCAGGTTCTCATATGATTCCCTGAGTTCGTCAAGCATCTTTTGCTCAGTCTTTTGCTCAGTGGAAACAACCAGTTCACCCATTAGCCTCTGCAGATTCTTTCCCATTTCATTGAACGCATCAGCAAGTGTCCCGATCTCGTCTTCTGTTCCTACATCTATCTCCACGAATTTTCCTTTGGCCATCGTCTCAGTACCGCTGATTAATTTATTAATCGGCTGGGTGAGGGATCGGGTAAAATAATGTATTATGAACATGGATAAGATAAAACCCGATATTAGGTATAACAAATATATAGTAAGTATCTTGTACCCGGCATCTATATACGGCTGCTCCAGAATTCCAACATACAGCATGCCTATGCTGTCACAGTTGATGTTCTTGATGGGCTTATACGCCGTAACATACCATGCATTTACCACAAAAGCCCTTCCATACCAGTATTCTCCACCCTCAAGAACTGCCTCGTTCACTTCTTTGGATACTCTGGTGGTTATTGCCCGCTTTCCTGTATCATTAGGAACATTGGTAGAAATCCTAAAATCTTCCTGAAAAATAGTAGCTGTACCCACATCCCTTGAACCATAAATCTCGTCCTTATATAAAACGTTCTTTATACTGTCAACCAGTGCATAATCACGGTTTATAAGGTCTGCCACATACAGCACACCAACCACGTTTCCTTCATTATCGTGAACTGGTGAGGCTGCCATAAATACCATCCCGGATGTAGATTCGTTTTCAGGCCTTGATTTTGCGTATGGGGTGGGGGTGAATTTCATATATGCCTGCTCAGCCAGTGATTCATCTTCTATCAATAATTCCTCACGGGTCATTATTTCAGTGGAAGACACAGCTTCATCGTTTAAGGCAAGACGGATAAGATCGTTATCACCTACATAATCGCCATACACGTCCGAATTTCTTGCTCTGGCAACAACAACACCATTGTTATCGGTAACTGTGAAAATATCAACTTTTTCACTGAACCGTTCTTTATAGATGTCAACGACCTGCTGGCGGAGCATCGCAGAATCATTATTAACCAAAGGATTACATATACGCGAAAAACCCGACGTATAAATTACTAGGTTTTCTGTTTCATCTAGATGGTATTGATACAGGGCATCAGCTGCATCTAGGTCATGGACAACATCGTCCCTCAAGTTGGCTTGGACCATGTCATTAAATAGATAAGCACCAATTCCCCCTGTAATAAAAAATGATATCATAAGTATGACTATAAATGCATATGCGATTTTTTTACCAATCGAATATTTCATATTTTGTCACACACCTTATTCTCTTTCCATCAAAAGATTTCTTTAATCAACCAGCCCCAGTATTTGGGAACACCAACAAAACTGAAGGTAACCCCAAGTGCCATTAAAGTTATTGAGGAGATTATTAAACGGTTAAACTGAGACAACTGGTAATTGGTGAGAGGCATATTTAACAGGATGTAAAACTGAATTAGCATTGAAAAAACAATGAAAATTGCACCAATGACAAATAGTTGATAATACTGCTTCATCTGAAGCGCTTCACCCAGATGTTGGCTGAGCCTATAGAACACATATATGAGAACCAGAAGTGCAGTAGAGGAAAGTGTTTGAAATACTAAGAATCCCAGATTTTTCATCGTTCAACCCCCGTCATTGTGCGGTATAGTTGTGTACTCAAAACTGCTGCAGTCAGAATTGTTAACGTTTTCATTAATCCGATCAGTTCATTTCCTCCGATTATGATATCCAGAAATGAACATATAAACAGGATTGCGGCTAAAACAAATAAAAAGGATGAACCAGTTTTATACTGGAACTTCTGCTCATAAAAACGCCCGATCAATCCCATAATCATGACCATCAGACTAATTAATATCCATGCATAGAAATGTAGTATTAAAAAAACATTACTCATTGGCATGATTTTGTATTCCTCTTTATTTATTAAAATATGCCTCAAATATTTGCAAATGTTATTTCACTGTGCTGCTTGACATAAATCCGGAATATTCACTGAAAAGAAGTTTGATCTTAATTCCCTTGGCATTTATAACAAGTTCCCTAATCTCTTTATTGTGGTCAATACCCCTCATTTTCAGTACTGAGATAGCTTTTTTCATTCCACTCTCTATTTCTACATACCGTAAAAGTATAATTGTATCCATTACCATGGCAATCCCATTCCCGGAAACCTGCGACGAACCCATCAACTCCGGGACTTCGGTGATAAACATGGATGTTACGCCCTTATGCCTGAAATAC
>CAZQWP010000109.1:0-5822 GCA_964597005.1 uncultured Methanosarcinales archaeon
CTTCCTAATTAACTAAAAAGTCCGGAGTGTGACAGATAGCATAAGGACGAATATAATTGTCTGACAAAGGCTTACTGCTACTTCGCAAAACCAGACTGCTAAGAGGTTTAGCTACCTTCATTTCAGTTAAATCTGAAAAACAATATGTTGTTTCGAACGCTTTTGTTTTCTTTTTTTCGATATTAATGGATTCTAAAAATGCAAAATAGATCAACCCGTTGTTCTCTTCGGCAGCACTAAATATTATCGGCATTCTGGTTTTATTTTCCTTTGCCTCCAAAAAAAGGGAATAGCCGTTTTTCCATTTTTTCTTCTCGCTGAATGTGCCATTTCCTCCATTCATGAAGATATATTTCAGTTGATCCCTCTTACGCATCGTATAAACGCAGAATCCAGATAAATTGTTTTTTTCGATCATTTTTTGTGTAACTAAGAAATGCGGGAACTATTCACTCATTATACCTCACTCCAACATTTTATAATATTTTCGATATTAGTCTAGTCTTTGAATATATAATCAAATCTGATACCACCTGTGGAATGGCTGGCTTCTGAAGCAAAAGATGCCCGCCATCTTGAGCTACTCAAACTACCAGATAGCTTAGATGAGCGTATAGCAGGAATGCATCTCCTATGAGCCAATAGGTATTTTCAAGTATCTTGAAATTAAATATCAATGATATTAGAGAGTCGGGATGATGCAAATGAGGAAAACAAAAATCGTGTGTACCATTGGGCCTGCAAGCAGCAGTCCTGAGGTACTTGAGCAGCTGATCAAAGCCGGAATGAATGTAGCAAGGTTGAACTTCTCCCATGGAACCCACGAGGAACACAGGAAGGTTATCGAGAACATCCGTGCCCTGTCCGGTGAACTGGATATGCCTGTGGCTATACTACAGGATATCTCAGGTCCCAAGATACGGATTGGGAAATTAAAAGACGACAATATATTGCTTGAGGCTGGTTCCACATTCACCCTTACATGCAGGGATGTTATTGGTGATGAGGCACAGGTTAGTGTGAATTACCGGAACCTTCCGGATGATGTGAAGGTCGGGGATACGATACTGCTGAGCGACGGGAACATAGAATTGAAGGTCGAGGAGACAACACCCACCGACATCAACTGCCGTGTTGTGGTTGGCGGGTCATTGAGCTCACATAAGGGTGTTAACCTGCCTACTGTCACCATGGGTGTCCCGCCGCTTACTCCCAAGGACGAAGTAGACCTGAGATTTGGTATCGGGCAGGTTGTTGATTATATCGCGCTCTCCTTTGTCAGGCAGGCAAAAGATATTGAGGCACTAAAGAGCATCATAATGAATGAGGGTGCCAGCATACCAGTAATAGCCAAGATCGAGAAGCATGAAGCTTTGTCGAATATCGATGAGATTATAAGCATTGTTGATGGCATCATGGTGGCTAGGGGGGACCTTGGGGTCGAGATACCTCTTGAGCAGGTACCGTTGATGCAGAAGATGCTTGTCAGAAAATGCAACGCAGTCGGAAAACCTGTTATCACGGCAACCCAGATGCTGATGAGCATGGTGAACAATCCGCGCCCGACGCGTGCTGAGGTTACCGATATTGCCAATGCGGTCCTTGATGGGACGGATGCCCTTATGCTTTCAGAAGAAACTGCTCTGGGGAAGTATCCTATAAAATCGGTATCAGTGATGTCAAGAATTGCTGCAAACACAGAATCTTCTGCTTACTTTATCGAACTAATGGAAAAAAGGGCGATACCTGAAAGAAAAACGATTCCGGATGCCATAAGTCATGCTGCAAGCATGACTGCACGCAGCCTTGGTTCTGCTACAATAGTCACACCCACGAGTTCCGGTAGCACGGCACGTATGGTCGCCCGCTACCGCCCCACCCAGCCGATCATAGCCATAAGTTCTAATCCCGGAACTGTTGCACGGCTTTCCCTTGTATGGGGTATTGTAGCAGTGATTGTGGATGAACTGCTGGATACCGAAGATATGACAGCGAAGGCGAGAGAAATTGCCAGAAAGATGGGATTGGTCAGGGGAGGAGATACGGTGGTAATAACTGCCGGGGTGCCCATCGGTGTGGAGGGTACTACAAACCTGATCAAGGTAGAGGTGTTCTAGTAGCGGTTGGGTTCTGCTTCTTGCTCCCATCAGTAATTATCGGTTTTCAGGGATGGAAGGTATTGGTCGTGAAACTGGACTATCTATTTAAACAAAATCCACAATAAAAAATATAATCACTCCTAATATGAAAAATACAGCCATCGGCATCATTGTGATGTTTCTTAATTTTTCTTCTTTTTTCGTTAAAGGGCGAAGCTCATTCTCATGCTTTTTTTCTAAAAATGCCCCAATAACGGATCCAGTAGCAATCCCCATACACAATCCAAATGTTAGACCCAGTGTTATATTGTCTAGGACAAATCCAATTGGTATCCCTAATGGCATTCCTAATGGTAATCCAATTGCCATGCCCAGACCCATATAATGCCCCACAGGATGCATACCTGTTCTTTTATATTCTTCTTTTTGTATTTTCAGGGTAAAAAAAACAACAGCTAACGCAAAAATGAGCAGTATGGAGATTATTATCGGTATCCATGGTAAAGATGCCATATCAAGTTTAATTGCAGTATATGTTTAATAATATTTGGGTTTTGTAGAAAACAATCGAGACCAAGTTCATTGACCCAAACTGACCAATTTAACCAGATGCAGAGGACACTCTAAAGAAAAGTATCGATGCAAATGTGGCCAGCACCCCGATGAAAATATGTAAACCGAATTCTAATTCGTTTCCTGAAAGTTTTGTAGAATACCACGCAGCCACTGCAAATTGAGTAATACCCAGTACAAGGAAAATCGCCCCCGAAGTCTTGTTATTATTACTCATAGCTATCAAATCAGTTACTTTCTGCGTAGTTTTTGGTCACTGGATGGATGATTGAAAAATTGAGGTATCAGCCTTACGATGCCCATATGTTAGTATCTCCCGTTCTATTTAAGTATCTCCCTGATCCTTGATGCACTATTCTCAAGTTCAATTAATATCGATCCGATATCTAATAAGATATTGTACCTATTCAGCCTACAAAAACCAGTTGATTGATATTGATTTTGACAAAACATAGGTGTTTGATTTTTATGGATTAAAAAGAATAAAACGCAACCATTCACCAATAATTAAAGAAAATTTATTCACAGAAATTTTCTCATTAAATTTTTGTACCGATGGATATTGATAGTGTTTTGCATAGGCTGAATAGTTACCAAAAAGGATATAATGTATCTTAATGTATCTTCCATTGTACTTTGAGCAATTCGGTTTCGGGGAAGATTTCAATTTAGCCTGAAGAGATGTCATTATGAACAGCAGCACAGAAACACACAATCCTGCGAAAACAAGATTGACCAAAAGCAAAGATGACCGTGTGATTGACGGGGTATGCGGTGGCTTAGCTGAATATTTCGGGATTGATTCTGTAATTGTCAGACTTGCGTTTTTTATATTCACATTTATCAATGGTTATGGGATCATACTCTATATTATTTTGATGATAATCATGCCCAAACCAGACAGCGATGAACAAGCACAACCGTCAAAAATAATTGAGGAAAATGTTCAGTTCATGGGAGAACAGGTAAAGGACATGATAGAGAACATTGGTGAACAAATGGACGAGAGTGCGGGGGGAAAAGTAACGGATCCAGACCAAAAAATGAAAAAATCACATGAACGTTCCAAATGGTTCGGTGCACTTCTTATCCTATTGGGGATCTTCTTTCTTCTGGACGAACTCAACCTGTTCTGGTGGTTCAATGAAGACCTTTTCCTGCCGCTCTTACTGATCCTGATCGGCATATGGATGCTTATAAAACGCGGGGACAGGTAAAATGACCAGGAGGCAGGGGATCACAGGACCTCTGATCCTGATTACATTTGGTATTCTCGTAATACTCAATAACCTAAAAATACTACCGGATGGGTTCTTTGGTTCATTGTGGCATTTCTGGCCAGTGATCTTGATAGTTTCAGGTCTGGACATTATGCTGACACACATTGAATCAAGGAGCAGCTATTTTCTGGGAATAATGCTTGGAATAACTGTTGTTTGCGGAGCTGTCGCTCTTTCCTGGATTGGTGTACCCCACACACAACAGCCACAAATGCAAACAATCTCTTTTGATGGTCATGGAGAAGATCTTCGAGGAGCACATCTTGAAGGCACGAATCGTTTCTTTACAGATTTGAGTCATTCCAATATGAGTGGAGCAAACTTAAATGGTTCCAATTTCTTCTTTATCGATATGAGCAGTGCTGATCTGGAAGGTGCAGAACTAAATTGTGCGAATATATTTTTTGCAGACATGACTAATGCTAACATCAGGAATGTAGATATGGACGGAGCGAACATATTTTTTGCAGACCTGGGTGGCGCCGACCTTGAAGGAACAAATATTGGATCTGCAAACTTGTTATTTACCATAAGGTAGTGGCGGTTGATAAAAAACACTGGGATTCTTCTTTGAGTACTTACCATATTGTATTGAGCCGATTCTCTCAGGCTCAGAGAAAAAAAGGTTACTGAAACATGCAGAAACGAATATTGGAATATAAAAAACGCCTTGAAAAGATCGAAGAGTTAATCGACGAGATGCTGCAACAATCAAAGGACGGGACAATTATAATAGTAGAGGGGAAGAGGGACATTGTCGCTTTGAGGAAACTTGGGATACGAGGTCGTGTGGAAGCTGCAGCGCAGAAAACACAGTTGGAGTTATCCGAAAGAATAGCAAATGATGGAAATGATGTTATCATGCTCACAGACTGGGACCGCAGGGGGGATATCTTGTCACTGAAACTCACAACATACCTGCGAGACCTTGGGACTGAGCCTGATCTTCGGATACGCGAACGCTTAAAATCCCTCGTTAAAAAAGAGATCAAGGATGTTGAAAGCCTGTACACCCATGTTGTAAAACTGAGAAACATTACTGGTGACACAGCAAAAAATCATCCTGCCCATCGCTATGAACTTTAGGATACTGATGAATTGATACACTGGCAAATGTCGATATGCCATCAAGCTTTGCTATTGTTGTTTTTTCCTGAAAATTCTCTTGTTACACCAGCAGAGACCCTGCAAAATTGATAAGGACACCAATAACAAGGGCAAGTGAGACCGTGAATGCGATTATTCCGACAGTATCCTTCCACCCAAGTTCATGTTTTAGTATTACGATGGTTGCAACACATGGGATGTAGATCGTTGTGACCACAGCAAACACATACATCTGGAGTGGCGTCATAACTAACGCAAAATTTGCCGTGCCTGCCAGAACCGCAAGTATCTCCAGCGCCATCTCTTTCCTGAGGATTCCAAAAATAAGAGCCGTAGCTGCAAATGCCGGGAGACCCAGTAAGCCCACAGACAGTGGTTCTACCGCAGTCTCAAATACATCCAGCAGACCCACAGCTTCCACTGCACCAAGTAAAGCACTGCCAACTATCAATAATGGGAAGGCTATATACACGAACTCACGAATTCGAATCCATGTTTTTTGAAGTGTTGCCATCACATCTGGCTGGCGAAGCGGGCTCATCTCCATGATAAATCCTGTTCGCTCACCAGGTAAACCTTTTCCAAGAACCCATCCTATGGAATATATGATAAAAAGCTGTAAAACATAGATGGAAACCGCTGCCCAGTATCCAACAAATGTTCCGACAAGCCCAAGGATTATCACGGTTCTGGCAGAGCAGGGAGTAAGTGAGATCAACACCGATGCAATTCTTCTCTCGCGTAGTGTATTCAAAGTACGTGT
>CAZQWP010000110.1:0-5764 GCA_964597005.1 uncultured Methanosarcinales archaeon
CCACAGCATCTGCATGAGCTTGTAACCCCTCTTTCTTAGCAATGGTGATGATTGTTGATTTGAGTGTTTTAAGTCCATTTTTACTGATCTTCTGGATGCTTGAATACTTAACAAAATGATTGATATTCAGACCGGAGTATATCTTTGCGTAGCCTGCTGTTGGAAGGACATGGTTTGTACCGGATGCATAGTCCCCGGCTGATACCGGTGCATATTTGCCAACAAAGATAGAACCTGCATTTTCGATCCTGTCCAGCACCGAATCTTCGTCCGAGACCATTATTTCAAGATGTTCCGGTGCAAACTCATTGGAAAAGTCGATGCACACCTGAATGGAATCTGCAATCAGCACTGCCGCGTTTGCAAGCGATGCTTTGACGATCTCATGTCTTGGAGTTTCCTCAGCCTGCCGCAAAACCTCCTCTTTCACTTCACTTGCAAGAGCCACAGATGTGGTGATCAGCACAGACACGGCATTAGGGTCGTGCTCAGCCTGTGCAATAATATCGGATGCCGCCATCTTTGCATCCGCCGATCCGTCTGCGATTATCAGCACTTCGCTTGGTCCGGCAGGGAAGTCTATCTCAGCCAGATTCCTGACCTGCATCTTGGCTGCGGTCACATATACATTACCCGGACCTACGATCTTGTCAACGCTCATCACAGTCTCGGTACCATATGCCATTGCACCGATTGCCTGTACTCCGCCTATCCTGTATACATGGTCTGCGCCTGCCACCTTTGCAGCCGCAAGCGTCAGCGGGTCCACTGTGCCGTCGGATCGCGGCGGGGTGCACATCACAACATTTTCGACCCCTGCCACCTTTGCCGGAATGATTGTCATCAGTGCGGTTGACGGATAGGATGCCCGCCCGCCCGGGACATACGCTCCAACGCTTTTTAAGGGCGTTACCATCTGACCAAGTTCGATACCTGGTGAAACTTCGATGAACCATCTTCTTGGCGGTAGCTGTGCGGTATGGAATGTCCTGATATTGCCGGCTGCAATTTCAAGATGATGAATAAGTTCCGCATCGATGCTCTGGAATGCTTCTTCAATTTCTTCTTCCGTAACTTCGATGTCCTCTAAATCTGCACCATCAAATTGCTTTGTATACTTTCTCAGGGCACTGTCGCCATCTTCCATTACAATTTTTAGGATGGCAGAGACCGTTTTCCCGACATTTGCCAGCTCTCCCCCGCGGAAGAGCAGTTTTTCCATCTCTGCATCGGTGACATCAGATAAGTGTTTGTATAACATGGTCTTCGTCTCTTGTCAGTATTATTTTGTTGGCTGAATACCTCTTCTTATCTGCTTCTTATAACTGCATTATGTTTAAAACTTACATATGCCTGGATATGCCATCACTTTTCAAAATCATTGAATGTTTTCTGTCCATTACTCATCAGTGAATCCATAGTAGTGGGTTCAATACTCAATTTTTCTGTTCCATTTCTGCTGTTTGCCCCAAGCTGTTTGAGAATTTTCTCAGCTGTCTTCGGTCCAACTATCTCCGAAAGCGTTTTAACACCAGCGCGTTTAAGCTCTGTCAGGGACTTAAAGCCAGCATTGTGCAGTTTGCGTGCGCGAACCCGCCCAACACCCTCGAGTCCGAGGAGTTCCAAAAGTTCGGCGCCTGCACCGTAGTTTATTCTTTTCTCCAGCTCTCGCGCTTTGTCTGCACCCTGTGTGCCCGTAAGGTTTGCAAGGTTTGCGGTAGCGTGCATGAGCCATTTTGCAGTATCTCCAAATGCGTGAATGTCACCTTCGCCCACACCGAACCTTTTGGTAATATCGTCTGCTGAGACTTCATTTATCCAGTCGAGCATCAAAAGGGCAGTCTTAACTTCCCCTAAGAACCATTCGTAATCCATAGCTTTGAACTGGCTTGGCACCTCAGAAAATTCTTCGCGATGGGACATCACAAAATCATTGACCCACACATAGTCATTGGAACGCATGTACAAAAGCCGCATATCAGGTGTGCTGGCAACAAGATGCAGCATTGTTAGGTCCGTGATGATGTCTGATTTTTTCAGTCCACTGACAATGAGCGCACCGGACAGTGGGTCGATATACAGCCTTGAAACGATGGCCCCGAGTTTTGTTGGGTGCAATCCGTCCTTTTCCACTATCATCTCATTTCTTTTAAGGAAAGTGAGACATTCATCAATTACCTCTGTCAGGCTCTCTGGTTCCTGCTGGTGTGCAAAAAAAGTAGCACCCAGAAAATCAAACACTCCATCGCTTGTGGTCGCAAACCCGTTCGCGATGATGGACAATACGTGTGTTCGGAGTGCATTTTCGGTTCCAAGCTTGGACCATATGTCCTCCGGGTCAGCATCAATGTAATGTTCTAAAAGAAAGGTAAATTCATCATAGGATTTTGCAAGGAGTACCGATTCACCGTAAGGGTCAAGGCGCGGGCGCCCGGCCCTGCCTGCCATTTGTTTGTATTCAAGGACCGGTATGGGCTGCATCCCGAAGTTCGGGTCGTACCGCCTGTAGCTCCTGACAATCACGCGTCTGGCAGGCAGGTTCATCCCTGCTGCAAGGGTAGGGGTGCTGGAAATGATCTTTATTTTGTTCTGACGGAAACCATCTTCCACAAGTCGCCTGTGGGATGCATTCAGTCCTGCGTGATGGAATGCCGCACCGCCTTTTATACAGTTTGCCAGCACTGCCGCAGTTTCCGTTTCACCGGTGTCCAGTATCTCGTCTGCGATTTCATTTAATGCTGTGCGGTCCTTTTCATCAAGTAACTTTGAGAGGTTGCTGCCTGTCCGTCTTGCAAATCCGACACAGTTCCTGCGGCTGCTTTCAAATACAAGGCACTGTCCGCCTTCCTCAAATGTGTCCAGAACAAGATTTACAGCATCGTCATTATTTACTTTTTTTATCGGTTTTTGGGTGTCCCTGAAATTAATTGTATCACCAAGGAACACGCCTTCGCGAAGTTCTGTGGGTCGCCAGTCACTGAGTACCAGCTGCGCGCCGAGCCAATCAGCAATCTCATATGCGTTCCCGATGGTTGCAGAAAGTCCGATGATCTGAGCGTCAGGGTTGAGCCGCATTAGTTTTGCAAGCGTAACTTCCAGTGTAGGACCGCGGTTTGCGGAATCTAAAAGATGTATCTCATCAGCAACAACGGTTGTGATCTCCTTCATCCATGAAGTCTCATTCCTGAGTAATGAGTCCGTTTTCTCGGAGGTTGCAACAATGATGTCGTTTATCCCAAGCCATTCATCCCTTGAATCAAAATCCCCTGTGGAGATGCCGACCTTAACACCCAGTGGTACAAATTCCTTGAACCGTTCGTATTTCTCAGATGCCAGTGCCCGAAGCGGGACAATGTATAACGCTTTACCCCCGCTTGAAATTGATTTTAGCATGGCGAACTCGGCAAGGAGGGTCTTGCCGGAAGCTGTGGGAATAGCGGCGAGTATATTCTTGTTCTTAAGGAGACCTTTCTCAACTGCTTCTGCCTGTGGGGGATAGAGTTCTTCGATCCCGGAGTCAGTGTAAAAGCGGATAATATTTTCTGGCAGGTCGAGAGTTTCGAGTTTCATAGGGAAGTCATATCTATTTAATTGTACTATTTATAAAAGTACCTTTTGTAAAACCGATTTCTCCGGGATACTACCCGTTCCTAGATTCAGTTAATATTATTTACAATCACATACAACTATCTATAAATACTGATAAAAGGTGCCTATTTTGGTTTATTCCCCCTCGTGGCTCGCATGGGTAAATATGACATTTATTGCAAATGTGGTGTTCATAGTTGTAGCAATCTTAGCAACCTTTGTCATTGCAAAAACTGTTAATCGGCTGCTTAAGGTTCAATTTGAGATCGCAAGCCAAAAGCTAGATGTTGATGAAACTATTTACGGGCTTGTCAGGCGCATGGCAGTTGCTGTCGTCTATCTTGTTGGCATAATGATAGTAATTTCACGTGTATCTTTTCTGAAGGACCTTTCGCTCGCTCTTTTTGCAGGTGCGGGGTTTGCGGGAATTATTATCGGTCTTGCAGCCCAGAGCACCCTTTCCAATATTTTTTCAGGTATCTCACTTGCAGCATTCCGGCCGTTTCGGGTTGGCGACCTTGTTACCATCCACGACGAATACGGCACAATATCAGATATAACGCTTCGCCACACCGTGGTTACCACATGGGACAACCGCAAACTCATCATACCTAATCACCTGATCAATGATGAATCGGTGATTAACTGGTCCATCGAGGACCCGACGATACTCTGGCCTGTCAATATCGGAATAAGTTACGATTCGGACATAGATCTGGCTCGCAGTATCATGCTCGACGAAGCAAAGAATCATGGAAATATCATGAAGCTTAATGATATCCGTGTCTATCATCCTGATATTGTGGGTGGAAAAGAAATGAGGGTCGTTGTTAGTGAACTTGGCGATTTTGCAGTGAACATGCGGCTTACCTTCTGGGTGCGTGAAAGGTCAGTGGCATACTTTACAGGATGCGAACTCAGGGAATCCATTAAGAAACGGTTTGATGCCGAAGGCATAGAAATACCGTTCCCGTATCGTACCATTGTCTATAAAAAAGATATTATGAAAAATTGATGACAAATCTGTATGAGGGCAAATTATGAAACATGTTGTATTTACCGATCTGGATGGAACGCTCATAGACCATGACACCTATTCCTACGAAGCCGCAAAACCCGCGCTTACAGCTTTGAAAGAACAGGATATCCCGCTGGTGTTCTGCACCAGTAAAACCCGGGCTGAGATAGAGGTTTATATAAAGGAACTGGACTCTCCGCATCCGTTCATATCCGAGAACGGGGGAGCTATATTCGTTCCACAAGGTTATTTCGATGTGGAGTACGATTTCACTACAACAATGGGTAACTATAATGTCATCGAACTGGGCACAGATTACGGCACGTTGCGCAAAGCACTTGAAGATATCCGCAACTCTGTTGATTTTGATATCACTGGATTTGGAGATATGGATGATGCCGGGATAAGTAAGGATACCGGGCTTGATATTGGATCTTCAAGGCTTGCAAAGATGCGGGAGTATGATGAGGCGTTCCGGTTAGGTGAGGGTGAGGATACGGAGCAGGCGGCAGAAAAACTGATAGAACTCATCAGATCCCACGATCTGAACTACACGCGGGGAGGAAGGTACTGGCACATAATCGGCGATAACGATAAAGGCAAAGCTGTTACGATCCTGACAGGAATATACCGCCGGCAGTTCGGTGATGTGACAACCATAGGGCTGGGGGATAGCCTGAACGACCTGCCGATGTTACAGGCGGTTGATATGCCCGTTCTGGTGCAAAAGCCCGGCGGTAAGCATGACGCATCCATCACCGATCCAAAAATAAATAAGGTCGAAGGAATCGGACCTGTTGGCTGGAATTTGGCAATACTTAATCCAAAGACAATTTACGGGTCTCACAAAGATGTCTAGGATTTGAGCTAAGCAATCCGTGGTCGTTGAAGTCGCCATACCCTCCGCTCCTCGTAACCTGTATTTTGCACTCCCGAACCCCCATCTCTCAGATAATCCAGGGGACTGGCTGTTTTCAGATTTCCGGGGCAAGTCTTGAATCGTGAGAATGAGGGGGGTTGTTTGCAGGTTTCAATCCATGACCTGACCGAGTGGACATACCCACGAATCCT
Source organism: uncultured Methanosarcinales archaeon (assembly GCA_964597005.1). Taxonomy (GTDB): domain Archaea; phylum Halobacteriota; class Methanosarcinia; order Methanosarcinales; family Methanosarcinaceae; genus JAFGQV01. The sequence continues at coordinate 5,678 of CAZQWP010000110.1, forward strand.
TAAAACATCAGGTCATTGTTTTTAATTACAAGTGTTCAATGAGTTGCTTTTGTCCAAAAAAAGTAGCTACAAGCCAATAAAACTTCT
>CAZQWP010000111.1:0-5639 GCA_964597005.1 uncultured Methanosarcinales archaeon
ACGTAACATGATATTGATAGCACTATTTCTATCTCTATCAATATTGTTACCACAACCACATATCATTTCACGCTGATGAAGTGGCATATCATGTTGTTTTCCACAAGACCAGCATGTTTTTGACGTACAACTCTCATCAATTTTTATTACTTTTTTACCTGCAAATTCAGATTTGTAGGTCAAAAATTCGATAGCATGAATCACAGAAATCTATCAGGTATGACCTGATTTGAAAGCAGGTCGTCATAGGTTTCAGGTTTCCTGATCACATCCACATCGCCATCATGTACAAGCAATTCGGCACATCTTGTTCTGCCGTTGTACTGTGAACTCATTGAAAAACCGTAAGCACCAGCATCTAGCAACGCAATGATATCGCCTTTTTCGATCATAGGCAATTCACGGTCACGTGCCAGTATATCGCCGGTTTCGCATATCGGGCCAACGATGGTATAAGTACCAAGTGCGGCTGCATCAGCCTTGTTTGCTACAACCACATGATGGTAAGAGTCATACATGGCAGGCCTGATAAGAAGATTAAATCCCGCATCAATACCCACGAACTTCTTTGCAGCATCCTTCATTGTGTTAACCCTTGCCAGCAGTACAGTGGAATCTGCCACCAGATAACGACCGGGTTCGAGTATGAGTTTTGGATTGATGCCTTCTGCCGCACAGCGCTCGTTAAATATCGGTAGAATGAGGTCTGCAAGGTCCACAGGCGACGGGACACTTATTCCTTTTTCATATGGAATCCCAAGTCCCGATCCTATATCGACAAATTCAAGTTTAACCCCAAGACGTGAAACCTGCTCAACAAGGTCCATCATTTTGTTCATGGCTTCTGCAAAAGGTGTTATGTCCAATATCTGTGAGCCTATATGGCAGTGTATCCCAACAGGATTGATACCTGGAATATCAAGTGCTTCCTTGTATGCACGGACAACTTCCCCATGAGGCACACCGAACTTGGAGGTCTTAAGACCTGTGGATATCTTTGGGTGCGTTTGCGGGGACACATCGGGGTTTACCCTGAATGCAATATCCACAACCCTGCACTCTTTTTTTGCGATCAAGGAGAGTGTTCGAAGTTCATCAAAGGAGTCAACAGAAACCCTTACACCAGTCTTTACAGCCATCAGGAGTTCGCGGTCTCTTTTTGAGTTGCCGTTGAAAAGTATCTTCTCCTTGGGAATGCCAGCAAGCAGTGCCAGATAGAGTTCCCCGTCAGAAAACACATCTGCACCCGCGCCTTCCTCTGCCATTATCTTCAATATCGTTAAGTTACCATTTGCCTTTGCCGCATAGTATAGGTCTGCCTCCGGGAATGCATCGTGATAGTTTCTGAAATTTTCCCGGACACGCTCTTCATTTGTCACATAAAGTGGTGACCCGTACCGTTCGATAAGTTCGACGGCATCCACACCACCAATGGTGAGATGCCCGTTTTCAATTTCCAGGTGGTTTTTGATCGTGAACATGGCTGCGTACCTCATTCATTGCTTTTGGGCTATTAATGTACTTTAGGGATATTAGTTTTGCCTATGAAGATGCCAAGATGTTACCTTTAAAAATATATTGCATCGGCATCACAAGCGTTTTGTACCATTAGTATAAGAACAGGTAGCCATGAAACCCGATGATTCGTATGACATCATTGTTGTGGGCGCAGGTCCAGCCGGCTCTACTACAGCCGCATACGCTGCAGAAAATGGTGCATCCGTACTTTTAATCGACAAGAAAAAAGATATTGGAACACCTCTGCAATGCGGTGGTTTTTTGCCGCATTACGAAACACTTAAAGAGCTGGTCCCAAATGCCGAACTTCCTTACACTCTTGAGAACTACCCCCCCTCATGTGTGCATACTACCACCAGTTACCAGCGTTTCATCGCACCGAACGGCAGTTCAAAGGGGTTTGAAGTTAATGCTGATGCCATTGACAGGCGGCGTTTTGACAGGCATCTGGCAAAAGAAGCGGCAAAATCCGGGGCCCATCTTATGATCGGGACAAGCGTTAACTCGGTAAATGGTACAACCATCAGGACAGACGGAGCCTTCGGGGAACACACCATTAAATCAAAAGTTATCATAGGTGCAGACGGACCCAATTCAATTGTCGCAAAATCCAAGGGTCTGGTCCGCGAGATCGACATCATGGGGATGGGAACTGCATTCGAATATGAACTGAGCGGTGTGGATGTGGACAAAGATGCCGTTGAGATGTATTTTGGAAAGAAATATGTTCCCGGGGGATATGCATGGATTATATCCCAGGGTGGAGATTGTGCAAACATCGGGGTGGGTATCAGGGAAGCCTTGTTCGAACACGGTATGTGTGCCCGTGATTACCTGGACAAGTTTATGTACGAGCATCCAATAGCAAGTAATAAATTGAAAGACGGTTCAATAGTATCAATAGTATCAGGGATAGTGCCTGTGGGAGGCGCCCCAAAAAAAACTGCTACCAAGGATACACTGATAGCAGGTGATGCTGCAGGGCATGTAATTGCAACCAACGGCGGTGGAATTTCAACTGCAATGGTTGGGGGAAAGATCGCAGGTGAGACAGCCGTGGACTTCATAAACGGCAAGTGTGCATTGACCGAATATGATAAACGATGGAGATTACAAATGGGGCTGGAAATAAAGACTGCCGTGTATGTCAGAAAGCTTATAGACGGGCTTATGCGTTCTGATTCAATGATGTCCCAGGCCATCAATATAATATCACCCGAACAAATGAAAGCAATACAATGCGGTCGCCTTCCGGATGTGGTGAAGAGGTCGCTACTCAAAATGAATATTGGATTGGGGTGAACATGTACGTGTTTGTTTATGGTTCCTTAAAACTTGATTGTTCCGACCATGGTCTTATAAATGACTCTAAATTCATCTGTGCATCACACACTGAAAACAAATACACCATGCTGGACCTTGGCATGTTCCCGGGAGTTGTCAAGGAAGGGGAAATCTCCAAAATACACGGAGAGATCTATGATATTGACCGCGAAACCCTCAAGTGCCTTGATGATTTCGAGGGGAAATGGTTTTCGCGTGAGATGATTCCTCTTGAATGCGGAATTACTGCATGGATGTATTTCATGGAAGAAATACCAGCAGCATTGAAAGAAAAGGCTTATCCGATTAAAGATGGGATCTGGACAAATTGAGAAAATTTGATCACAGGAAACACGATGGACAAAACGATTAAAAAAGCAGCTACATCCGATACGATCTGTTATGAGGCGCACGGAAACCTTTATCTTAACATCACAAACAGGTGCACTGCACGCTGCGTTTTCTGCATCCGTGAATTTTCTGACGGAGTGTATGGATATAACCTGCGCCTGTCACATGAACCATCTGTTGATGAGATAATAGATCGTCTCAGATCACTTGACCTTTCAAAATACCGGGAAGTTGTTTTCACAGGGTTCGGAGAACCCACGGTCCGTCTGGATAGTGTTCTCGAAATCACACGCTGGCTCAGTGAACGTGGTATATCAGTCAGGCTGGACACCAATGGACATGGCAGTCTCCTGTATCCCGACAGGGATGTGGTTTCCGAACTAAAGGAAGCAGGGCTCAGTGCAGTGTCAGTTAGCTTAAACGCCGAGTCCGAAGAACTATACGAAAAACTATGTCTGCCTGCCCATGATAATGCATATCAGGCTCTTCTCGAGTTCACAAAGTCAGCGGTTGCTGCCGGACTCCGTACAAGGATTACGGTTGTTGACCTGCCTGAGATCGATGTCCTAAAATGTAAGCGTATCGCACATGAACTAGGGGCGGATTTTTATGTGCGGTAGATATAACTGTGACTTCTGAATAAACATTCCATACCCGAAATTAAAAATTGCAAAAAGCAGGCGATTTATAGTTTTCAGGCTATTGCCTTAACATTGCGGTCTAAAATCCTAAATATACCTGAACAAATCATCGCGTTTTGCATCATGCAAACGTTTTCTGATAAGCTCTTTAACTGATGTGATGTCGTTTTTCTTAACGCTTATTGGCGCAATTGTTTGCGGCCATTGTTGCCATGGTGGGATCAGACCAATGCGCTGGGCAATACCATTCAACGTCACATTGAGGTCTTCGCTCTTTATTTTATCAATCTTATTCACAGCAACTATCGTATCAATATCTAATTCATTCAAAAAACCGAACATCTCGACATCGATGGGTATCTCGCCTCTCGCATCCCAGCGGTCAGACACATCCATAAAAACACTACCCTCAATGACCAGTACCGCAACGTTGATCCTATCGGCATTTTTCTCTATATAACGAACGATCTTGTCCTTTACGATATCCTGCTTGCGTTCCTTTATCCCGCTCATGAAACCAAAGCCGGGGAGGTCGGTTATAAGCATGTCTGAAAAACGTAAGTGTGAAGGTTTGAGAGTAACACCCGGGCGTTTACCGACCCTTACCTTTTTGCCAGTTAGTTCCCGGATAAGTGAAGATTTCCCAACATTGGACCTTCCCACAAAAAGAATCTCAAATTTAGAACCCTTTGCAGGGTCCTGTTTTTTATTCATCACCAATATCCTCGATTCCAGCCCTGCCAACCGCCTTATCAAATTTATGTAAAAACTCATCAAAAGAATCTTCAGGCACCCGTGCTCCCGCAGCAACCGGATGTCCACCGCCAGTACCCCCTAACCTTTTAGTAACCGACCGAACTATCCGATTAACATCTGCAGAACCTTTTGAACGTATGCTTATATCATACGCATGTTTCCTCCGCCTGTATTCCGCCGATATGCCAACTTCCCTTTCACCATACGATGAAGCATATATCGCTGATTTAGACATATAGCCATTGGCATTCACAATATATGCAATGTTGTTCAGCTTCTTCACATGAGCCCTGACATATATCCTCAGTTTTTCTTCCAGTTCGGATGCATCCCTGGCAAAGTTGAGGAGATTGGGAATCATTGAAGGGATCGTATCATGGGAAAGAGGTTCGATCAAATTCCTTTTAAAATCATAGTTCCTACCACCATAGAATATTGACTGGATAAGCGTACCTGCCTGGAAGTAGAGAGTTCTTTTGTCCCAGTCCTGACTCCAGTCCATAATTAAAGATGTATCATCGCAAAAATCCCCGATTGCGCCATATATTGCAACTCTCCGCATATCCTGGCTCAGTCTGTCTTCAAGCACTCTGTAGGTAAGTTCCGAGGCACAGGGACTAAGATCGTGGTAAAACCAGTCTGCATCCCAGCGTACATGGGGCAGAGGGTGGTGGTCGATATACACAAGGTTACAATCCGTTGCAAGTTCATCAAGCCGTCCATACAATTGCTTATGGGTGCGCTCATCGATCGCAATATCACAAATCACAATATTCTTGAACTTTTTGACAAAATCCAGCTTTTTGAGGAGATTTACAGGACTCGTAAAATACACGTGAGCTTCGGGATATGCACTCTTTGCAATAGCACCTGAGCAGATACCGTCCGAATCCCCATGGGTCAATATTATTGAGTCCGTTCTTATTTCGTTTTCAATATATTTCATGGCTTCTATCCTTCTCCGCGATTGTATCAACAGCAGACCAAAACGGCAGTTGAGGTTTGCAGGTATGGATTTATTTTTACCAGCTAATAGCACTTTCGATAAAC
>CAZQWP010000112.1:0-5621 GCA_964597005.1 uncultured Methanosarcinales archaeon
TCCAATTACAAAAAAGCCTTCTCGGATTAACATCTCATTAATCCGAACCAATGTGAACCTTTTGAAAATCTCATATCGCTACGTTCTCTACCAAACCACTCACTCTTAAAGCCTCCAGAACTTCCTCCTAACCAGAACATTTATACCTGATACAAACAAACCTGTTGCGGTGATTTATTGGTAAAAAGGGCATTGCTCAGCGTCTCGAATAAGGACGGAATCGTAGATTTGGCTCGTGGACTTGAAAAACTTAGGGTAGAGATTATTTCGACAGGCGGCACGGCAAGGATTCTGCGCGATGCCGGTATTGAGGTCATTGACGTTTCAGAAATAACTGGATTTCCTGAGATGATGGGGGGCAGGGTAAAGACCCTACACCCGAAGATACACGGAGGACTGTTGTGCCTTCGCGACAACAATGTCCATATTGAAGAAGCGGAACGCGAAGAGATCGAACTCATCGACATGGTTGTCGTGAACCTGTATCCCTTTGAGATCACGGTCTCAAAAGAGGATGTGCTTCTCGATGAAGCCATTGAGAACATCGACATTGGCGGACCCAGCATGCTTCGCTCGGCTGCCAAGAACTACCGCTCGGTGGTGGTCGTCTGCGATCCCGACGATTACGGGCACTTGCTCAAGGAACTGCGCTCAAGCGGGATAGTCCCGGACAGTACCCGGAAACAACTTGCAGTCAAGGCATTCAGGCACACAGCAGACTACGACTCCGCAATTGACACCTATCTCAGCAAGACATTGCTCGGGGAGGACGTCATTAGGCTCAAATTCACAGACGGTGTAACACTCCGCTACGGTGAGAACTGGCACCAGAGCGCCAAATTCTACAAGGAGGCAGGAGTATCCGGTCCATCCCTTGCAAACATAAAACAGTTACATGGCAAGGAACTTTCCTATAACAATTACATTGATTCAGACAATGCACTTCAGACCGTCAAGGAACTCGGTCATGAGAAGCCCGCAGCAGTGGTCGTAAAACATAACAATCCCTGCGGCATGGCAACCGGTAACACGCTTCTTGAAGCACTTCAGGCAGCATGGGACGGTGACCCCATATCAGCATACGGGAGCATCATCTGCACAAACACGGCATTTGACCTCAAGGCTGCCAAGTTCCTGAAAAGCAAGTTCGTTGAGATCATACTGGCGCCGGAATTCGAACACGATGCACTTGACTACCTCAAAAAGAAGAGCGAAAACCTGCGGCTTCTTGAACTTCCGGAATTCAACGATCCCTTCACTGTTGACCACACCTACAAGTACGTGATCGGAGGGCTGCTCAAACAGTCACGTAACATTGGCATCTACGAAAAATGGGATTGTGTCACACAGACACCCTTCCCGGAGGAGAAACGCGAACTGTCCGAATTCTGCCTGTATGCCTGCAAAAGCACCAAATCCAATTCAGTAACCCTTGCATATGAGTACCAGAAAGGCTGCTTCATGCTGCTTGCCATGGGTGCCGGGCAGCCAAATCGCGTGGACTCCATCAGAAAACTTGAAGCCACCAAGGCGCGTGAGAACCTGAAGGTCATCTATGAACGCGAAAAACCCGATGTACCCTTTGACGAGTACTGCGAGAAGATATTGTCCGAATGCGTCATGGCATCCGATGCGTTCTTCCCCTTCGATGATAGTATCATCCATGCTGCAGAGAATAATATCAGGTACATTCTCTCACCCGGAGGCTCCATCAGGGACAATGAAGTAATCGAAACCGCGAACCGCCTTGGCGTGTCACTGGTGTTCACAGGCATGCGGCACTTCCTGCATTAGATTAATATGATGCAATAAATAATTGACAATTATGAGAGCAATCACATCATCGCAGATGAAGGCAATCGATGCAAACTGTAAATATCTGGGTCTTCTCCCCCTCCAGCTAATGGAAAATGCCGGCTCTGCCATCGCCCGGGAGGTAACGGAGCGCTTTGAAAGAGTTTCGGTGCTGTTTATGGCAGGCAGGGGCAACAACGGGGGCGATGCTTTTGTGGCAGCACGGCATCTTGCATCCATAAGTGATTTTGAGGTCAGGGTGATCATTCTTGGTCAGTCTTCACAGATCAAGACCGAGGAAGCCCGGCGAAATTTTGACATTCTCAAACACTCTGATGTAGAGGTTCGGAAGATTGCGGATACAGCTGAACTGCTAAATTGTGACTGGTTCAATTGCGCTGATGTTATCGTGGACGCAATACTTGGAACCGGGGTTAAGGATTCCATAAGGGAGCCAGAATCAACTGCCATTGACTTGCTCAACAGGTCCAGTGCTTATGTAATTGCAGTGGATGTCCCCTCTGGTCTTGATCCAGATGGTAGTGTCACTGATAAAGCCGTCCGCGCGAACCTGACACTTACTTTCCACCGAATGAAATCAGGACTCACCATACCAGATGCAAAAACATATGCTGGTGAGATCAAGGTAGTTGACATTGGGGTCTGCGAGGATGCTGGGAAATTTGTTGGAATGGGTAACGTACAATTTCTCACCCGCCGCCGAATTGACAGTCACAAAGGTTATTCAGGCAGGGCATTGATAATAGGCGGAGGCGCGTATTCCGGAGCACCGGCACTTGCTGCACTTGCTGCACTTCGGACAGGTGCGGACATCGTCACAGTGGCGGCTCCCAAAAGTGTGGCTGGCACAGTGGCATCCTTTTCTCCGAACCTCATAGTACGCGCACTGTCTTCTGATGTCCTCTGTCCCGATGATGTCCCGCAGCTTTCAGAACTTATCGATTCCCATGACGTTGTTGTTATTGGAATGGGTCTCGGCAGGAGTGATGAAACAAGAGCAGCGGTTGCAGGGATACTTCCCCTCTGCCCAAAGGTGGTTGTGGATGCCGATGCATTTTATGGTCTTAAACTGCCGCCTGCGGATGGATGTGAGATGATAATAACACCGCATGCAGGAGAGTTTGCACAGATCCGTGGCATTGACACACCGCCAGGAGCGGATGAACGTGCAGATGCGGTATTGAAATTTTCAGTAAAAAATCATGTAGTTACCCTGCTCAAAGGTTCGGTTGATGTCATATCCAATGGTGAGAGGGTTCTATTTAACCGAACAGGCAATGCAGGTATGACGGTCGGCGGAACAGGGGATGTGCTGGCAGGCATTGTGGCAGCACTTTTTGCTGTAAATACGGCAATGGACGCGGCATCCTGCGGTGCGTTCATAAACGGTGCAGCAGGAGACCTTTCATTTGGGAAACGCGGCTTCGGTCTCCTAGCGACAGATGTTATTGATAGGATTACCGAAGTTATGAAATAGGAGCGGATGATTATGGAAAAAGACATACACCGGAAAATAAATGTAGAAATTGAAAGGAACAGGGTACGTGTAGTGATAAATCACGGTGAGGATGAGGAGATTATAAAATTGACCCTTGAAGAAGCGCGTGATATGCTTGGAAAAGTTGAAGGTTCACTGGAAGATTACCAGCAGCGAAAGCACGTACGTATAGATTAGGATACATTTTTCAGGTGATTTTGTGGATAAAAACTTTACACACATTGCTGATGACCGCGCGATTATGGTAGATATAAGCGAAAAGGATACGGTTGTGAGAAGCGCGGTCTCATCGGGCGAGATCATGCTTACAAGCGGGACAATTGAAAAAATACGCAGAGGAGCAGTCGAAAAGGGGAATGTGCTCGCGACTGCCAGAACCGCAGCCATTCTGGCAGTCAAAAAGACTCCGGATCTCATCCCAATGTGTCACCAAATACCTATTACAGGCATCGATGTGGATTTTGTGATAGGTGACAAAACCATAACCACAGAGGTGAAAGTGAGATCCGTTGGCAGGACCGGCGTTGAAATGGAAGCGTTAACCGGTGCTGCTGCAGCATTGCTTACGATATGGGACATGGTAAAGTCCGCTGAAAAGGATGAGAAAGGAAACTACCCCAGTACAGGTATCCGGGATATCAGGGTTGTAGAAAAAATTAAAGAACCGCTCAAAAGCAATGTATTATAAAGGTTTATTACTTTAACATCACCAATCCATGGATCAAAAGAGGAATGTTATTTGAAAATTATAGGAGGACCTGCATCACAGTTACTTGCCTCGCGGGTGGCAAGGGAAATGGGTGTCGAACCCACGCTCTGCGAATTCAACCGCTTTCCGGATGGAGAGATATACACACGCATAATGGATGAGCAGATCGATGAGGTAACGATCATCCAGAGCACTGTTACAGATTCCGATCTGGTTTCGCTTTTACAGTTGATCGATGCATGCGAGGACGCGTCCACAATAAACGTGGTTATACCCTATATGGGATATGCACGTCAGGACAAGAAGTTCAAGAGCGGTGAAGCTCTCAGTGCACGGGCAGTTGCAAGGATCATCAATGCAAATCAGGTATTCACTGTCAATATCCACGAGATGAGTGTGCTTGATCACTTCAAGCCCCCAGCGGTCACTATTGATGCATCGCACCTTTTGGGTTCCCATATCCATTCCCTTGGTCTGACAGATCCACTGATCGTGGGACCAGACAGTGGTGCATTGTATCTTGCGGAAAGGGCTGCATCCGATCTGGGGATTGAATTTGATCATCTTGATAAAAAAAGACTTAGCGGCGATACGGTCACCATTAGAACAAAGAACGTGGACGTATCAGGCAGGGATGTTGTTCTTATAGATGACATAATCGCAACCGGGGGTTCAATGGCAGAATCCATCAAACTGCTTAAAGCCCAAGGTGCAAGTGATGTATACCTTGCATGCGTGCACCCAGTTCTTTCAAGGAACGCAGTTCTTCGGCTCTTTAATGCAGGTGTGCGTGATATAATTGCAACTGATACCATTGAAAAAGCCCAGAGCCATGTAAGCGTTGCGCCCTTGATTGCGGATAATTTGGGACGATCGTAGTTGTCTGCCTCACCGTAAACTATATTGATATTCCACACTGAATAGAATATCATGGTACTACCAGACGTATGTCCTCTTGATGGAAAGCCCCATTGTAAAAAGCATGACTGTCACCTTTATCATGTGGAGTGGCGCACAGGTGAAGAGCAGTGTATTATAGGATATGGTGCAACCCACAAGACCCCTTCTAAAGATTCCAATGCTGTTCAGGATAACTATGCCGAGAATACGCGTATCCGTCTGGGCAGGGATTTTACAAAAGAACCTCAAAGCAGATATTCTACGCGATCCAAGGTCGAAGATGTCATAAAAGAGGATACTATCGACCCGACTACAGTATACAATGAAAAAACCGTTGTTGATGAAAGAGACGCCACGGTAATCCAATCCAATGATATTAGGGGAAATCGGGGAGAATCTGTTGTCAGCGAGGTAAACAATGAAAACAAAAGTAAACGCAAGACCATCGATGATGCAATGAAGTTAGACCTTCCTGACAATTATGAAGAGGAATTCTGGAGCTAGCTCATCATTTTCCCACAAAGTTATGACAAAGAAGTCATGGGTCCACATTTTCGACAATATAGAAATTTATTCGATCCTATCATCACTTTCTTAAGCCGTGTTCTGCACTTACGGCATAATCTCTGGCTGATCTTCTGCATATTTAACTTGTAAGCCGAGAAGTCCCCTTTCGTAAGATGGGGGATGAGATGCGTA
>CAZQWP010000113.1:0-5581 GCA_964597005.1 uncultured Methanosarcinales archaeon
TTTTGAGAGGTTATAGGCTATTTAAAAGGATAATAATGAATATGGTTAAGCCTCATATAACTTAATTCTCAATGTGCATAGATGCGGAGGGAGGGATTCGAACCCACGAATGCCTTCGCAACAGGATCTTAAGTCCTGCGCCTTTGACCTAGCTTGGCTACCTCCGCCCATGGAATAAACAGGACATACTGAAACCTATGATCTCTAACAGAATTAAAGAGATACTGAATGCGGACTGGACAATCCATAATTAAAGTTAAGTTACTTAAGCCTTATTCTAATAAATATGAAAATAACATTCCTTGGAACCGGAGTCGCAATCCCGCAGGCTGGTAGAGTCCAGTCCGGACTAGTCATCGATGCCGGTTCAAAGCCGCTGCTGGTCGACTGCGGAAGCGGAGTACTCAACCGTATATCTGAAAGCGTGTACCAGCATACAGATATCGATACCATCATGCTCTCGCACCTGCACCTAGACCATGTGGCAGACGTCCTTCCCCTTATCAAAGCCAACTGGCTCTGTGACAGGACCGATGTCACCATATACGGACCTGAAGGCACGCATCAGTGGATCACCAAACTTCTGGACATATACCCCTACATGCAGGGCAAGGTGGACATCAATGTAATAGAAATGTCAGCAGGCGATACGGTCACACCAGAAAGAACCGGCTGCAATATCACAGCCGCAGAGGGTGTGCACAGCGTTCTCTCGCTGGGGTTCAGAATCGGATTAGGGAACAAAACAGTAGTATATTCAGGCGACACGGAACCATGTACCTCAATAATGAACCTGAGCAGAGGTGCTGATGTCTTGATACATGAGTGCTCATTCCCAGCTGGTTTTGATGTCACGAACCACACGACACCCGACTCACTCGCCGGATTTCTGGACGGGGATGCAACCGGCATTAAAAATCTCTACCTGACGCACCTATATCCACAGATGCAGGGTCATGAACAGGAGAGTGTAGAAATGATCAAACAGCACTTTGCAGGTCATGTGCAGATTTCCTCGGATATGCTGGATATCGAGGTGTGACTGACAAAAACTAATAAATATCTTGCTGCATTTATAAAACAGTGATAAAAATGGTAATCGGAGTCACAATGGTAATCGTGCAGCCCGGACAGGAAAGGGCAGCATACAACGAACTGGTCAACATCGAGGGGATAAAGGATGTCTACCACGTATTCGGAGAATATGATTTTGTGGTCATAATGGACGTCGATGACCTCGGCATCTTGAACCGCATAGTGGATATGATCCGTGAGTCTGAGACAGTAACAGCAACCCAGACGATAGTAGGCGCAGAACTGGAATAAAACTGGTTACACACCTTTTTTAGATTTCTTGCTGTATATATTTTATAAATATATAGTGCGAGTTAATTCGACCAGAAGGAAAATTTTCTCGTTGTATATAATTTGTAATATTATGTACTTCAGGTAAATCCGACCGGACGGAGGATTTTCTTGATATGTGCCGAATCGAAAAGGTGGCAGAAAAAAGGAAGAGTTTACATGGCAGCCCCAATTGCAGAAGAACTTGCTAAAAAACAGCAGGCGATCAGCGTTGCAGAGTTCTTTGAGAAAAACAGGCAGATACTGGGTTTCGATTCTGCACCGCGAAGCCTGATAACAACCGTCAAGGAAGCAGTGGATAATTCACTGGATGCATGTGAAGAGGCAGAGATACTGCCCGATATCCTTGTACAGATTGAGCGTGCGGATAAGGACAACCTGACCGTCATCGTTGAGGATAACGGACCCGGTATCGTCAAAGAACAGATCCCGAAGGTGTTTGCAAAACTTCTTTACGGCTCACGGTTCCATGCATTAAAACAGAGCCGTGGTCAGCAGGGCATAGGAATATCCGCATCGGTACTGTATTCCCAGTTGACAGCAGGCCGCCCCACAAAGATCATCTCCAACATCGGACACGGGTCACATACACATTACTACGAACTGATGATCAATACTAGCACCAACGAGCCTGAGATATTAAAAGATGGCATCGTGGACTGGGACCGTCCCCATGGTACCCGTGTGGAACTGGAAATAGAGGCATCATATGTAAAGGGACGTCGCCAGTCGATCTCTGAATACTTGAAGGCAACTGCCATCGTTAATCCCCATGCACGGATCACACTCATCGAACCCGACGGCAATGAGGTGCTATTTGACAGGGCAACAGACAAACTTCCTGTACCATCCAAAGAGATACTGCCGCATCCCCATGGCATTGAACTGGGCACACTAATGAAGATGCTGCGCTATACCCAGAGGCAAAGGCTAGGGGCTTTTTTACGTTATTCGTTCACCAAGATTGGACTTCTCACAGCAGAGGAGATATGCAAGGCTTCCGGGCTTAATCCTGAGACCGACCCGTGCAGCCTTACCCGGGACCAGGCAAAAAAACTACTTGACGCGTTCAAGAAAGTAAAAATAATGTCGCCTCCAACGGATTGCCTGTCCCCCATCGGGGAAGACCTGATCTACAAGGGACTTCAAAAGGAGTTCAGTGTCGATTTCATTGCAACCACCACACGCACAGCCTCGGTATTTTCAGGAAACCCCTTTGTTGTGGAAGTGGGGATCGCCTATGGTGGCAACCTCGGAAAAGAGGACCGCATCGAGATCATGCGGTTTGCCAACCGTGTTCCACTCTTATACCAGCAGGGCGGGTGTGTGACCACGCATGCAGTTGAGTCCGTCAAATGGAAACAGTACGGTCTGAACCAGCCCGGTGGCGGGATACCAACAGGACCCGCTGTCCTGCTGATCCATGTGGCATCAACGAACGTTCCTTTCACATCAGAATCAAAGGATGCCGTTGCAGACATCCCCGAGATAAAGGAGGAAGTGGAACTTGCCATAAAAGAGGTTTCAAGAAAGTTCAACCGCTACCTTACAAAACAGGATGGTCTTAAAAAACGGCGGGAAAAGGAGATCATTATTACAAAAGTGCTGCCAAGGATGGCTGCAAAGCTCGCTGAGACCCTTGAGCGGGATGTGCCCGACATTAATCCGGTGGTGGCAAAGATCATGGGTAACCTTCTTGTCAGCAGGGAGGTCAAAAAGAATGGGGATGGGAGTGCTGATATCTCGATCCGGGTAAAGAACTTCGGAACACGGCTGCATAAGTTCAAAGTGCACGACATGGTTCCCTACCATATCATCAATGCTGTCCCGGAACCAAAAGTGGTCACAATGGGAAATGATTTCGATTATATATGGGAAACAGGGGTATCACCCGATGCTTCCAAAGTGCTGAAGTACACGGTGGAGTCCCTTACCGATGATGAGATATCATGGCTGCCTAAGATTATTGTGGAAGGTGTTGAGGAAGAAATAGTAACAGGGGCAAAAGCCATAATGGGGGTTGTTTAGATGCCTGACAAGAGATCAAAACAGAAAAAAGAGCACGACTTGATCGCAAAGGGACGCCTTCTTGGCCTGACCGAGAGACTCTACGACCAGTTCATAGACGAGGTCGTTCCGAATGTGATCCTGCCAAGCCGTACAAAGGCGAATATCGAATACAGTGAAAAAAGCGACGTGTGGGTATATGGGAGCCGTGAAAGTGAAAGAAGCGCAAAGACAGTAAAAGGAGCGTTCCAGTTACTGAAAAGTGCGGAAGCTGTGGATTTCCTTGTGAAGAACCATCTCGGGCAGGACCGGGGTTCGACATTAAGGGAGTTGTACTATATCTCCGAGAACTGGGGCATTGCAAAGTTTAGGGAACAACCGGAAAGCGACAGGCTGATAGAGGACCTTGAAATCATAACAGGTCTGCAGAGAGAATATTTCCACATGCGCCCAGAGGAGGACGGGGCTACCATGTTCGGCCCGATAAGAATACGTGAGGAAACCAAGCGCGGTTCCCGCGAGATCCACTGCCAGGAAGATATTGGCGAGAGCGGTTACCAGATCCCCTTTAATGTGGAGAACATTGAGTTCCTGGACCATGATGCAAAGTTCATAATCGCCATAGAGACCGGTGGTATGTATGCGCGGCTTATCGAGAACGGGTTCGATGAAAAATACAATGCGATCCTTATACACTTAAAAGGCCAGCCAGCCCGCTCCACCAGACGGATCATCAAGAGGATGAACGAGGAACTTGGGATCCCTGTTGTGATCTTCACCGACGGCGACCCGTGGTCATACCGAATCTATGCATCCATTGCATATGGTGCCATCAAGAGTGCACACCTTTCGGAGTTCATGGCAACACCAGCTGCGAAATTCATAGGTGTCCAGCCCTCGGATATCGTCGAATATGAACTCTCGACCGACAAGCTGACCGACAAGGATATCGCGGCTCTTCGAAGTGAACTTTCTGATCCCAGGTTTGAGACGAATTACTGGAAGGAACAGATACAACTCCAGCTCGACATTAAGAAAAAGGCTGAACAGCAGGCTTTTGCAGGAAAAGGTCTTGACTTTGTGACATCTACCTACCTTCCGAATAGGCTGGGTGATATGGGGATTATCTGAAACCAGATCAAATCCTAATTATTTTATGGTATGGGGTTCATATTTTATAGCTACAGCTCACAGTATTAAGTGAAGGTACTAAAATGGGGGTTGTGGCAGCACATCACATCAATCCCAATATTGTAAATGTAATCATGCTGCTGGCATTTATTGTTTTATCAATGCTGCTTTACAATGGGGTTATTGTGAAGATCGTAGGCATATTCGCCTACATATAAACCCGGTATGGGATTTTCCAGCTTTTGACTTTTTATAATAATGCTGGTGGTTGTTACCGCTTTTCTGAGACGAGTCTGTCCAGATCTACAGTTTTTGAGCAGTGATCCTGTGATAGGTCTCTTTGCCGGAATGCTTGCCCAGTTCGTACCATGTCTTCACATGGATGCCAAAATTATCGATCATGCTGTCGATCAAATTCAGACTTTCTGTCATTTTCTTCTTTGACCCTTTGTCGTTCTCCTCTAAACGAGTCTCAATCAAATACTCAGCCATCAGCCCGTCGATCATGCCCTTGCAATGCCATGCATAAACACCTTCTGCTTTTATGGTTATGGACCGTTGATATAGCTCAAATGCATCGTCATAGTGTTTGCTTCCGAAGAGGGAAACGAATTTGTTCGACAATGCCTGCAAATCATTTTGACTTACTTCCAGTAATCTGTCGCATACAACTATTGCTTCTTCAAAACGCCCCAGTTTGTTGAGCATCATGCATTTACTGTGCAATATCTGGGTATCCTCTGGTTCACATTCCAGTGCCTTGTCCAGACAGGATAGTGCATCTTCATCGCGTTCCACGGAACCCATGATGAGACTCTTCTGGAACCATTTATCTTTCCCGTCCGGAAGCTGCATCAGGATCGCATCCGCAAACCCGAGTCCCCTTTCGGTCTGTCCAAGCGTATGGTACGTAACAACTATCTGTATCAGGGTATCCATGGTGGGATTTTTCTCGAATTCTGCTTTCAGTTCCGTCAGGTTCTTTGAAAGCATATCTTTGAATTTTTCCAGATCTTCCTCGCCTTCCATATATTCATATTGGAATACAGGGTTTTAATATCTTACGAAAAAATGCCCT
>CAZQWP010000114.1:0-5547 GCA_964597005.1 uncultured Methanosarcinales archaeon
CTTTGCAGCTTCTGCCTTTTCGACCTCTGCCTTTGTCTCACCATCGAGCATCATCTCAAGGTTCGACCTTGTATCACTTTTTACCAATCCAAGTATCTCCGCAACCTCTGCAGCGTGCCACGCCTCATCCATGGCAATTTGCCGAAGATAAACGGCCACATCAGATAAGCCGTCTTTCTCTGCGATCTTTGACATAGCAAGATACCACCCAACTTCGGTGGTTTCTCCTTTGA
This sequence comes from uncultured Methanosarcinales archaeon, assembly GCA_964597005.1. Lineage (GTDB taxonomy): Archaea > Halobacteriota > Methanosarcinia > Methanosarcinales > Methanosarcinaceae > JAFGQV01. Next base: position 234 of record CAZQWP010000114.1, read on the forward strand.
ATGTATTTTTTAAAATGTCCTCCAGACCCATATTTGTTTACCTCCTTGCTCCTAAAAATGAAAATATTTAAGCATTTGCAGTTATATGATTGTTATTATGCTACATAATATTTTTCAATGTATGGGAGAGTATAAACTTGTCTTTGGTCCAATTAGGTCCTAATGACTGTGAATTTTCTTGATGTTGAAGGCGACTGTCTTAATATTATAACTTTAATATACTAACAATTATATACTAACAGGTGGAAGTTAAATCTAATGAAAATATACATCGATGAGGAAAAATGTACGGGCTGTGGTTCATGCCAGCTAGCCTGTCCAAAAGGACCAAGTGTATATTCGATGAAAGAACATGGTGGCAGGATCGTTGCTGTAGTGCTTGATGCCAGCCACTGCCTCGGATGCCGCCTGTGCGTCACTGTTTGTGAAGCCGATGCAATAACGCTTGAGAATTGAGTTTAAAACGGTTTTAAATATGGTGCTTGATTTCAGGGTTGTACTGGTCGAACCTTTGTATCAGGGAAATGTGGGTTCAGTTGCACGGGTTATGAAGAATTTTGGTTTTTCAGAACTTGTACTTGTAAATCCATGCAAACTGGAAGGGGAGGCACGTGCAATGTCATCCCATGCACGTGATGTCCTTGAAAGCGCCCGTATCACAGGGTCACTTGCCGGGGCCATTGAAGGTGCAGATCTAGTGATCGGGGCAACGGGCATAACCGGACTGAGACAGGATGAACACCTGCGTCTTCCGGTATATGGACCGCGTGAGATCAAAGACAAGCTTAAAGGAATGAGCGGAACAGTTGCACTCCTCTTCGGGCGTGAAGATCACGGACTTGCGAACGATGAACTGAAGACCTGCGACATGATACTCAGCATACCTGCATCTGATGAATACCCTATTATGAACCTCTCGCATGCCATTGCCATTGTGCTTTATGAATTGAGCGATGCCCGGGCAGGTGGCAACCCACTTGCAGAGCAGTTTGACTTGAAACTCCTGCACGAACATATAGCAGAGGTGCTGGAAGACATAGGCTACCCACCTCACAAAAAAGACAAGACCCTGCTGATGTTCAAAAGAATTCTCGGACGGGCACAGTTGATCCCGCGGGAAGTTCAGACACTTCGCGGAGTGTTGAGGCGAATCCAGCGAAATTTTGAAAAACGTTAATAATAATGCAACATTACTTTCAATTAGAAAGATTGATATTGGTACAAATCTGTGTTTGATATCTTCAAAATGTGCTTTAATATTTTACTATCTTTTGTGAAAAAAACATGACAGAAGGAAAATGGAACGGAAAATTTAAAGAGTTTTTCAAGCGCTACTATTGGGATGACTTGGTCCAGCTTGCAAATGAGTATCCCGACCAGCGTAGTATAACTGTGGATTTTGCAGACCTTGAGAACTTTGAACGGGAACTCGCTGATGAACTACTCAGGCATCCGGACGAAGTTATTCCCTCGGCAGAACAGGCACTTCAAGAGATCGAACTCCCGGTTGAAAAATCGCTTTCTGATGCCCATGTCCAGTTCATAAAAATCCCGAATAAAATATCAATCAGGGACCTTCGAAGCAAACATCTTTTAGCATTTGTCGCTATCGAGGGAATGATACGTAAAGCCACTGAGGTGCGCCCTAAGATCACAAATGCTGCATTTTTATGCATGCGGTGCGAGCATGTTACATACCTGCCACAAACCAGCCAGAAATTTGCAGAGCCACATGAATGTGAGAACGAAACGTGTGGCAGAAAAGGTCCCTTTAAGATCGTGATCGAGCAATCGACATTCATTGATGCACAGAAGCTTCAGGTACAGGAATCACCCGAAAAACTAAAAGGTGGCTCACAACCCCAGAGCCTTGATATTGATGCTGAGGATGACTTGGCAGGGATTGCTTCACCAGGTGCGCGTGTGGTCGTCAACGGAACCCTGCGTTCCCACCAGCGTACGCTACGTGAGGGGAAATCGCCTTTTTATGACCTTGTGCTGCATGCAAATTCTATCGAATATATGGACAAGGAATTTGATGAACTGGAAATATCCCCTGAAGAGGAAGAGCATATACTTGCGTTGGGGCGCAACCCTGAGATATTTAGCAAGATCAACGATTCAATTGCGCCATCCATTTACGGGTACGAAGATATAAAGGAAGCACTTGCATTGCAATTGTTCTCGGGCGTTCCAAAGAACCTTCCCGACGGCACACGGGTACGTGGAGACATCCACATGCTGTTGGTGGGAGACCCCGGGATAGCAAAGAGCCAGTTGCTGCGCTACATGATAAAACTCGCCCCAAGGGGAGTTTTTGCATCGGGTAAGAGTGCGTCTTCAAGTGGTTTGACCGCCTCGGCGGTGAAGGATGATCTAGGGGACGGACGATGGACATTGGAAGCTGGTGCGCTTGTGATGGCAGATATGGGAATAGCAGCTATTGATGAGATGGATAAGATGCGTAACGAAGATAAAAGCGCACTCCATGAAGCAATGGAACAGCAGACCATCAGTGTTGCAAAAGCAGGGATAATAGCCACATTAAAGTCACGATGTGCACTCCTTGGTGCCGCAAACCCGAAATACGGGCGGTTTGACAGGTATGAGGGAATTGCCGAACAGATCAATATGGCACCAGCACTTATTTCCAGATTCGACCTGATCTTTGTTTTACTGGACACTCCTAATGAAGAGCACGATATGAGAATCGCACAGCATATTCTTAGATCACATTTTGCAGGTGAACTTTCCGAACAGCTTTTGAACCTACCTACCTCTGAAATTACACAGGAGTTCGTGGACAAACAAATGGAAGTTATCATGCCGGAAATTGACCCGGATATTCTGCGAAAATACGTGGCATATGCCCGAAAGAACATATTCCCGGTCATGACTGATGATGCACGTGACCATCTCGTTAAATTCTACATGGGTCTGCGAAAGAAAGGAGAAGGGAAAGATTCTCCTGTTCCGGTTACTGCACGGCAGCTAGAGGCTCTTGTGAGGCTCGCAGAAGCAAGTGCGCGTATCAGGCTCTGTAATACCGTTACCCTCGAAGATGCAAACCGAACAACACAAATAGTACACTCATGTTTAAAACAGATTGGTGTTGATCCTGACACCGGTGTGTTTGATGTCGATGTAATTGCATCGGGAACAAGCAAAAGCCAGCGGGACAAAATAAAAGTCTTGAAAAACATAATCCGAATGGTCAGCGACCGTCATTCTGGGGGAAAAGCCCCGGTTGAAGAGATCTATACGGAAGCCGAAGCTGAAAATATAGACCGGGAACACGCTGAAAATCTGGTTGCTAGGATGAGCCGTGCGGGTGATTTGCTAAAGCCTGACAGTTCACATGTCAGATTAGTTTGAGGAAGTTGAGATATGTACCTTAAAACGTATAAATCGGGAACACAATTTATAGTTGCAGTGTGCGACAAGGATCTACTCGGTAAAATACTTAAAGAAGGAGATGTGACTGTAGAGGTTTCAGAGGAATTCTACAAAGGAGATTTCGCATCAGAAGAGCAGGTCATTGGTGCCTTATTAGGTGCAACGACTGCAAACCTATTTGGGAAAATGGCTATTGAGTGCGCTATAAAATGTGGGGTCGTGGAACCGGAATGTGTGATGATGATTGATCGTGTTCCACATGCGCAAATGTTTCGGATATGAAACTGCTAAAATATGAATAATTGAAAAAGGTGATAAAATGAGTGTGGATGATGAAAAAGTTGCTATCAGCACTCTTGGTAAAAAAGAACTGATTGCTGGTGCGATTCAGAAACATAAGCGTTTTTTGGAAGAATACACTGCAGAGTTCGAGGAAGTTGATGCTAACATAAAATCACTTAGCGATCTGATCGAAACTGCGAAGAATAATAGAGAGAATATAGCGTTGCGCACAGATGTCCTAAAAGAAAAACGGCAGCAGCTTTATCATCAGGCAGATCATATTTTGGGAGAGGTTTTTTCACTCGAGGGTGCAAATACACTGGACCAAAAAATGGTACGTTCGATAAATGAAGGGATTGTAAAGCTCAGGACATCAATAACTGTTGAAGAAGAAAAACAGATCGTAGCTGATATTATTGATAATCTATCTGTGCTGGCTGCAAATATCCCTGAAGCCCAGGAACTTGTTTTGCAGACGAGATTGAGGATGGATGATGCTTTCGGTTCAACAGTTGAACTGTCCTCTATCGATGGAACCGATAACACGTACAATGATGAACACATAACATTGAACACCCAACTGAATAAAATATCGCCTCGCCACAGATCGCTTGAAAATAAAATAAGAAGCCACAGAGAGGGACTTGCCTACTGGGTAAATATTGAAGCTGGTAATGTTACCGATGAACCTGAGGTGGTGGCTTTATGAATGCTGTATCAAACATGAACGAGCGGGAGCTAAAGAACAGGGTCAATGATCTCCGGACCCAGATCAGTCAGAATGAACGGACTCTAAAGTCCATTTTCAATGAATTGAAACTTCATCGCACAAACGTCGACGAACTCAAAGAAAAACGAAATGAACTGAACTTGAAAGTAAAAGAACTGGTTCCAAAAGCACGTGAACTAAAGGAAAAGCGTGATGCTGCAAACGAGAAAATCGGAGTCCTTAAAAAAAAGCGAAGCATAATACAGACCAATACCAATAAAGCGGTCAGTGAGATCACCCAGCTGAAAACAGAGCGTGATAATCTCAACAAGTTCTCGCGGGGGAGTCTGGATTCATTATCAAAAGCCTATGCCTCTGAACTCGACAGCTTCCTGAATGCAGAGATTCCTCTCAAGGTTGAAATTGATATTTTCGAAAGACTGGTCGAACTTCAAGAACGTCTTGCTGCTGCATCAAATGCGGATGATGTCCACAATAAGATCTTAGAAGCTTACGAATCATCAAAAAGTATTCATTACGATGCTGATGAAATCAATAAACAGATACGTACACTTGCGCAGGAATCTCAAAAAAATCACCTTTCAATGCTTGATATCTACAGGGCTACCGATGAGTTCCGTAAAGAAGCAAATTTATGCCATTCGCAAATAAAAGACAAATATGCAACTTTTGGACCCCTACGTAATAAGATTGATCCATTGAAGGCGAAAACAGCACAGTTTCGCGAAGAACTCAGTGTCTATCTTGATAAATTGAATGATCTCCAGCTGGTAAAAGATGAGAAAAAGATAGATTCTCAGCATACTGTTGCAAAAGAGAAACTCAAGAAAAACGCTCGGTTAAGCCTCAAGGAATTGGGGGTTTTGATGGACAAAGGAGACCTTAAATTCTAGTTGCAAGGGAATC
>CAZQWP010000115.1:0-5532 GCA_964597005.1 uncultured Methanosarcinales archaeon
ACATATAGTTTTTGTAAAAAATAGAGAACATACTAATGTTGTGTTGGGATATTACACCTCTCATCCCCCATCTTACGAAAGGGGACTTCTCGGCTTACAAGTTAAATCACTATGCTAGGCCCTGTGGAGTTAAGACCATAAAGCTGAAATATCCAAAAACGAGGCTTTTCCGACAGTCTCTGTATATATGTTACGTAAGGACTGGTCTTCATTGGTTCATAATCTTTATATTATACGGTAGTCCTTATAATCCCAACTACCTGAAATTCAAATTTGATGTATAATGTGATGAAATTATGAGAATCGTAATGAAATTCGGTGGAACCTCCATTGCTGATGGGGAAAAAATCCGTCATGTAGCTGAGCTTTTAATAAGCTATCATGAGAGTGGTAACGAAATTGTAGCAATAACCTCTGCACTTGGTGGTGTGACTGACGGGTTGCTGGAAAATGCCATAAAGGCATCAGAAAAAGGGAAAGTATCTAAGGTAAAGGAGTTCATGACTGATCTGACCAAACAACATTATGATGCGGTCAATGAGGCTATCGATGATGAAAAAGTGATCGATGAAGTAATTGAGATGATCGATAGCAGGATCGATGAACTGGAAAAGGCACTTATTGGTATTTGCTATCTCGGTGAGCTCACGCCCCGCTCGCTCGACTATATCTCGTCCTATGGTGAACGTCTGGCAGTACCGATCATTTACGGCGCCATCAAGTCAGCCGGTGTCAAGTCAAAGGCATTTACAGGCGGAGAGGTTGGTATTATAACCACTCCCGAGTATGGAAATGCCAGGCCGCTTGATATATCATATGAACGAGTAAAGGAACGGCTCAGTCCGCTACTCTGTGACCACATACCTGTAATTACGGGATTTATAGCTGAAAGCGAAGAAGGGATCATCACAACGCTTGGAAGAGGCGGTTCTGATTTCTCGGCATCTATTATCGGTGCAGCTATCGATGCCGATGAGATCTGGCTGTGGAAAGAGGTCCATGGCATCATGACCACTGACCCGAGGATCGTACCTGAGGCAACCCCTATTCCGCAGATATCATATATCGAAGCTATGGAATTATCCTTTTTCGGGGCTAAGGTCCTGCATCCACGGTCCATTGAGCCTGCTATCAAGCACAGGATACCGGTCCGTGTCAAGAACACGTTTGACCCGGAATACCCCGGGACCCTCATCGTAGCTGACCAGCAGCAGAGCGAAGATATAGTGAAGGCTGTCACCCTCATCAAGAAGGTGGCGTTAATAAATATATCTGGTGCAGGAATGGTTGGGACCATTGGTATAGCAGCGCGTGTGTTCACGACACTGGCGGATGCAGGTGTGAATATTATCATGATAAGCCAGGCATCATCTGAGGCAAACATGTCCATTGTTGTGGATGAAGGGCATCTTGAGGCAGCGGTTGCGGCGGTAAAATCCGAATTCACCAAAGGTCTTGTTCGGGATGTCACCTACGATAGGGATATCTGCGTTGTTGCAGTTGTTGGTGCAGGGATGGATGGTATACCGGGCGTTGCTGGAAGGGTATTCAAAGCACTTGGGAATGCAAAGATCAATGTTATCATGATAAGCCAGGGTTCCTCCCAGCATAACATTTCATTTGTTGTAAGCGAAAATAATTCGATTCAATCCGTCAGGATACTGCATAATGAATTTGAACTTGAAAAAATAAAAGGGGATAGAAGTTGAGCGAAAAGCATCTCACATACGCAGGATCCGGCGTTGATATCAAAAAGGAAGAAGTAACCATCAGGGCACTTACTGCCAAAATGACCTACCAGCGCAGTGGACTCGGTGCACCTCTTACTAAAATAGGGCACTATGCAGGTCTTATCGATTTTGGTGAATATGCCCTTGCACTGGCCACGGATGGTGTGGGGTCAAAGGTACTGATCGCAAACGAAATGAAGCGCTGGAACACTGTTGGGATCGATTGTATTGCAATGAATGTGAACGACCTGCTGGCAATCGGCGCAGAGCCCATTTCATTTGTTGATTACCTTGCAGTTGAATCCCATAGCCAGGCATTTGCGGAACAGATCGGTGAAGGTCTCACAAAAGGTGCCGAGATATCACGCATGTCAATCGTGGGCGGAGAAACCGCAACGCTGCCGGAGATCGTAAAGGGTTTTGACCTTGCAGGCACGTGTCTGGGAATGGTCAAAAAGGAGGCCATAATCACAGGTCAGCGCATCCAGAAGGGAGACATGATCGTCGGGATACCGAGCAGCGGTGTGCACAGCAACGGGTATACGCTTGTCAGGAATATAATTAAAGAATCTGGCTACTCATACCATGACCCGTTCCCCTCTGATCCTTCAACTACCATCGGGGACGAGTTGCTGATACCCACGCGGATATATATGGAGATTCTGGATGTCATCAAAAAATGCGATGTACATGGTCTTGCGCACATCACAGGCAGCGGTCTTTTGAAACTAAAAAGGGTCACTGATCTTGGATTTGACTTCTATGATCCAATTGAGCCGAATGCCATCTTCAAGTTCCTTCAGAATGAGGGTAATGTTGATGATCTTGAAATGTACAGGACCTTTAACATGGGAATGGGATTTCTATTGATACTTCCAAAAAATGATTCAGAAAAGGCTGCCGAAATGACGGGGGGTAAGATCGTGGGCAGGATCGTTGAGAGTGGCATCAAGGTTTCAGACTTTATTATCGCCTGATAGACTTTGGTAAGAGAACAATATTATGGCATGTATTAACGATATCGAGTACGAGATTCTCTTAAGCGGTGCAACCCTTGGGGAATGCGAGAAATGTATCAGGAAAAACTCTGATGAAGTATTCCACGTAAAGGGGGGGTATAAGGTATGCGATGTACCTTTGATGGGTTCAAAGCCAATACCGATTGGTGTCAAAGGTTCAACGATGTTTTTCCTATTCACAAAACCCTGCTTTGGTCTTTTTGTCTTGAAAATAAAAGATGCAGATGCTGAGATCAAGCGGCTGCGTTCATCCGCAAAAAAGTAATCTGCTTCAAATAAGCGAACACTCGTATGTGTCTGCTAACCCCATCATATCTTTGACATCTTTGCACGGTTTACTACCCATGAAAGGAAATCTGAAGATGGGAATTCATGAATTGTGGTTGCAATAACCATACCGTCACCAAATTCATTGGCAACCATGATTGGTTTTCCGTCATTGTTGTTAAAGAGCACGTTGCTGTCGGTTTCTGAAAAATATCCGTCACATTCCACCGGTACGCTGATATCAGGGACAAGGGACGGCACTTCATGCTCAAAGACTTTCCGGATCAAGGTTGATTCCTGTTTTTGTATATATGTCAATTGCATTGGAAGCCATTCATAATGGTATTCGTCAACCATTGGACCGAAAACAACGAGTATGCCGCCTTTTTTCACGAATTTTTCAAATGCTTTTTTGTTTCGCTCGATGCCTGCCAGTATTGTAGTATACATAGGATTTCCAAAACCTGTAGGTATGAGCACACACTTGCATGATGGTAAAAAAGGTGAACCAATGGCATTTGATAAAGTGAGCTGGCTTTTCAGACCGTATTCTATAAACAATTTTTCAAACAGGAGTGGTGTATCCCACAATAGTAAAACATCTGTCATGACATCATAATAAGAATCCCTATATATTAGTAACTTATCCTTTTGGATATGGCTCAAATAGCAGCGGTTTCCTGCCCTACCTGCGGAGGTTCTGAATGTATTGAACCGGCAGAGTATATCCTGGATAATATTTATTCCCGGTACATGGCATGTGGGGACTGCCTGCCTGACCCGCAGCTTCAAAAAGACCTGCCCTTTTCGAAAATCGAACAGAAGGGGTATGACAACAGTTCGTGTACTAGTTGTGGGAAACGTCATCTGGACGTGGTCATGGCAGATGCACTTTCGATTATGATCAAGTATGGTTTCAGAAACAAGGGTTCAAGCCTGTTTGATGTGGGAACTCCCCTGATATCGGTTGGGTACCCGCTTGCATTTCCACCTCGACTGGGACGCAATGAACTTGTTTTGATCACAGATAACATCAGTCGCCCGGTGGCTGAGCAACTTATCAGGGTTCCCGAAATCAAAGGCGTGATAAAAAGGGAGGGTGCACCTTCACAAAGCATTGGGATACAGGACACGGACTGCAAACCACATACATACGAGCTGCTTGCAGGTTGTGATATGCGTTGCGACGTGGTGACATCGAGTTTCGGGGAACTTTGCATCTATAAGAGTCAATCAAAGATACATATCGAGTTTGGGCGTGAGTCTCCTTCAAAGATGCGGGTTCTTGAAAATCTATACGTGCAGGGGGATCTGATGGGGAAGGTTGTGGTGGATGGATTTTGCGGACCCGGGACACTTGGTCTGATGTGTGCGCTGGCAGGCTCAAAGCGGGTAATATTTAATGATGCATGGAAGGCCGCAATAGAAAACACGCTGCTGAATATTGAGATCAATAAAGATATACTGGGCTTTGAACTTACGACGTATGTGGACACATCAACTTTGCCGAACATTGCTGAAAACACCGTCCATGTTGCATCTGTTGAAGGAAATTGTGTTGTGATGGATATATTCCATGGTGACTTCAGGAAACTGAAAGAAGTTATCCCGGATTTTGATATCTGTCTGATAGATACGTTTCCTTCGGTGGATCCTGCAGGATTTGTCTGGAATGGTGCAAGTGGACGTATTGTGATAATTTAGCTCTGGCACAAAATTGGAAGTTTCAATTTTTTTTGAGGAGTGCTTGAACTACTCCACGCTTACGCATGGAGTAGTTCAATCGCTTTATATTCCTATACTTTGCTGTCAATATATAATAATTGTGTAAATAGTATATATAGTTATTATACTGTAACAAATTAATAACAAAAATATATATATATATATATATATTATGAAAATTAAGCAATGGATTATGGAGCTTCCACACAAATTACAATAAATAGCCATGACATATAGATAAAACCCAAGTTTAACAGTTTTATTTTTAATCAACTGAATATCTAGTTTTTTTTGAATTCACAAGAATCTCGATATTTATTTTTTCTCCTCGCCAATTGACAGTTCCTTCACTTTTGCTCATTTTCGTTTTTCATAATTTTTATTCACATTTACCTATACCTATTTGATAGTATCAGACTTGTCTTTAGAACACTTTTTTTCTGATTATTACCCATTTTTGGAACGGATAATTTGACAGTTGGACGGCATTTCGGCAAAAATAAGGCAAAAAAATACATTTACTCCAATTTTGATGCGATAAATACGCTGATTTTGAGGCAAAAATGCTCAATTAGCGTAATTTTGCGCAAAAAATTGTAAACTGTCAAATAGGTTTTCCTGACAAAAAATAGATGATTTTAGGATGAAAGAGAAGAAATTCTCTTCACAAGGGTGTGAAAACTGTCAAACTTGGGATAAAATATATCAATTTCAGAAGATAAATAACCAGTATGTTTCAAGATAATTTATAGCGCAACAAAAAAAGCAAATTTGAAGTGACCTATATGCCA
>CAZQWP010000116.1:0-5502 GCA_964597005.1 uncultured Methanosarcinales archaeon
TTAAAGTTTAGATATTCAATGAAAAATCAAACCCTAGCAATCGTAATAAAACCGGTGTGTCCGACGCGTTTTGTTGCGGGGCGGGTGCCACGGTCTGAGAATGATATGGCTCGCTCCATGCATTCTATTGTTGTGACCTCCATGAAACCGGCTTTATCTATCGCTGTTCGGATATCCTTTGTCTGCTCGAAAAAGGGGGAATAAGTAGCAATGAACCCGCCGGGGTTCAGAACGTTTTTTACATTCGGGATGACATCCTTTGTATCCATGATATCGAGTGTGACCACGTCGAACTTCTCGTCAAGACCGGCTATCTCGTCCATGATATTCCCGCAGCGCACCTCTACATTGTCAAGACCGGCGCGCTTTACATTCTCCTGTGCCACAGCAGCAAAGTCCTCTTTGATCTCGTAAGTCACAACACGTTTTGCAATGGAACCCAGGTACATGGCAAGGATACCGGAACCAGTGCCTGCATCAAGGACGGTATCCTCCTTGTTAAGCCCAGTGTATGCGAATATCATGCCCACGTCCTTTGGCATAATAGGTGCACCTGTACGCTTTGCATGCCTGAAGAAATCCGACATGCGTGGTTTCTGGATGACAAACTCCTGACCCATATGTGAAAGTATAGTGTCTCCAGCTTCCTTTTCCAGAAGTTCGCCTAACTCTATGATCCCAAAATCGTTGTGGAATTTCTCATCAGACACCGTGGCGACGAATTCCCTCATCTTGCCCTTATGCATGGTCTTTAGCAGAACCACATCACCCAATCTCATTTATTTAGCACCTGCCGTCTGTTTTTTCCTGTAGTATCTTGAAGCTTGGATGGAAACAATATCCCTTGGTATCGAATGTTTGTTCATCACCAGATAATCTTTTAATGCCCCGAACTCACGGCTGTATGAATCCACCAGTGGCCGGGCATAATCCACACCATCGGCCGTCAGGACATATTCGTATCGCTGCCTGAACCTTCTATCCTTCTCATAATACCGCAGGTCCTCATCCACAATTCCCATGGCTACAAGTATCTGTATATTCTCAAACACACTGTCGCTGTACTGGAACCCGTATCTTGTATGGAAGTGGTAATCAAAAAGGTTTTTCAGCTTCTCGTCCCTGCCAAAGGCTTCCACGGTCCTGTACACCCAGGTAATGTTCCTGATACGCGGGATGGAAACAATGCCATCCTCTTCCTTCTCAAAGAGACTGTGCACACCATAGAGCAAAAGAATCAGCCCCTCGATTGGAAAATATTGATTTTCCCGTATGAAATGAAGCAGCCTTGGGGACATTTCATCGACCTTCAAACGCATCTGCAACTCCACGGCTTCAACCTCCGATCCCATAACAACATCCGGATGTGCAAATGCGGTAAGCGACATCTGGCGTGAAATGGCACGTACCAGCCCGTTGGCAAGTGCAGATTCGTCATAGAAGAAGCTCTCCTCATTTCCGATCACAACCCGTGTGCTCTTCGGGACACCCGTTGCAACACTCAGGTCCACCAGGACATCACCTAACTCTTTTGCAAGATCGGTTTCAAATTTCTTCCTTGCGACACCATAACGCGCAATGGTGGACAGTGCCATTCTTGACATCGGGGAAAGCGTCTTTTGGTTAAACCGTGCCACAGGAGCGTATACCTTACCACAGCGTATATTCCTGATCAACTCATTTGACTCCAGGCTTCCGTTCTCTTTGATGAAACCCAGAAGATCATTGTCGTTGTAGACCGTGAAGAACTCGATGATCTTCCCGGTGACAGCCTCCTCACCTTCTTCATCCTTGAGCCAGGACAGTGCATCTTCCAGTGCATAGAGCAGCATGACCCGTGCAGCCTGTGTCTTTGGATGATGTATGATCGCAGTGTAATGGTGGGCACGTGCAATGAGCATGGATTCCGCAGCTGTCAGAACCATATCCTCACTATAGCTTGAACCTTCAGGCGTTCCGAGAACCAGATGGTTGTTCTGTATAGTCAAGCTCTGCATGATCTGGTCAACATCGATAAGTCCAAGCGATACACCGGTGTGGTATGAATCGCGAAGCAAAAAATCGATCCTATCGGCATCGATATCCCCTGAAATGATCTGTGCAAGGTAAGGTTTTCTGATCGACTGGGCGTCACCGGTTGCAATTTTTGCAATCTCATCAAAGAATTCGTGTGCATCAACACCGAACTCTTCTGACACATGCCTTTCTATAATGGCATCACCGGAAAATGAATTTGATACAATATCCTTTGTAAAAGCTTCATGTTTTACGAAACGCTTACCATTGACCTTCGGCTGCAGACCAGGGTTTCGTGTGAGTACCCCTTCAACTGCATGAGAAAGTGCAGAATGCCCCACATCATGCAGGAGCCCGGAGATCCTCACCTTTTGCACATCTTCCTTCCCAAGACCTAAAGTTTTCGCCATCAGCGACGCTGTCTGCATGGTTCCAATACTGTGCTCAAAACGTGTGTGGTTGGCACCGGGATAAACCACGTCCGCAAGTCCAAGCTGCTGTATCTTTCGCAGACGCTGGACCTGCTCCGTATTGATCAGCATCCGTTCCAATTCGCTGAGGATAACCGTTTTGTGGACAGGATCATGGATTATCATGGGCTTTGGCATTATACAAATATAATGGATGAAGACTTATATATAAGAGTGGGAAATGGAAATTTAACTTCGATAGGAAAATGGGGCAGCTGCCTAAAGAAACCACTAAGTTATCTCTTAGTGGATTTAAAGGAATGGCTATAAATAAGAATAATGACTGGATATAAAGCAAAAATGACCTGATCAAAATTACCACATATTACCGATAATTGTTACAAATATAAGAGATACCTGATTAAAAAACGTGGTGGAACGAGACTATGGATATAGACAGAAGCATAATTGACGATTCAAGCCTAAAAAAACTGGAAGATATCAATAACCTTCATGTAAATGATATTTTAGAAAAATATGTCAAACTCTGCAAACCTGCAAAAGTTACAGTACTTGACGATTCCGAGGGGGATAGGAATTACGTAAGGAATCTGACACTTGAGACCGGGGAAGAAATGTCCCTGAAAACAGAAGGTCACACCATACATTTTGATGGCATGCAGGATCAGGGAAGAGATCTTGTGAACACAAGGATTCTTCTTCCAAGAGGAGAAAAACTGAGCAAAGCCATTGAAACAACTGACAGGGAAGAAGGTCTGAAGGAAATCTTTGGACTTCTGGATGGAATAATGGAAGGCAAGGAGATGCTTGTGAAATTTTATTGCCTTGGTCCTGAGAAATCCAGATTTTCCATTCCTGCACTGCAACTGACAGATTCCACTTATGTAGCCCATAGTGAGGATATACTTTACCGGCAGGGTTACCAGGAATTTAAGAGACTTAATGGCTCCAGTGATTTTTTCCATTTCATCCATTCTGCTGGAAAACTGGAAAATGCTGTGTCCGTTAACGTCGATGAAAGACGTGTTTATATGGACCTTGAGGAAGAGAGGGTCTTTACTGTCAATAACCAGTATGCAGGCAACAGTGTGGGTCTGAAGAAACTGGCCCTGAGGCTTGCGATCAGCAAAGCAAACAAAGAAAACTGGTTATGCGAGCATATGTTCATTATGGGTGCAAGACCCGAAGGTAAGAACAGGGTCACATATTTCACAGGTGCATTCCCCAGTGCATGCGGGAAAACCTCTACAGCGATGATCCCGGGACAGACAATAATCGGTGATGATATTGCCTACCTTCGCCCTGATGAGAAAGGAAATACCTGTGCTGTGAACGTTGAGCAGGGAATATTCGGGATAATCACGGATATCAACCCTGTTGACGACCCCCTGATATATGAGGCATTGATAACACCCAGAGAAACGATATTTTCAAATGTCCTTATCAATGATGACGTACCCTACTGGCTCGGCATGGGAAAAGAACTTCCAAAGGACGGCGTTAATTATTCAGGGGAATGGAGTGAAGGGAAAAAGGACAGCAACGGAGAATTAATTCCTCTGGCACATAAGAATGCCCGTTATACCATACGCATCAATGAACTTGCAAATGCCGATACGAACGTGGAGAAACCCGAAGGTGTTCCTGTAAAAGGCTTTATTTACGGAGGAAGGGATTCTGACACATCTGTCCCGATCTACCAGTCATTGAGCTGGGAACATGGGGTATTCCTGGGTGCTGCAATTGAATCCGAGACAACGGCAGCAGCGCTGGGCAAGGAAGGTGTGAGAAAACACAACCCTATGTCTAATGTGGAGTTCCTTACCATACCTCTGGGAACCTATATTGAAAACCATCTGAAATTCGGAGAAGCACTGGACGAACCGCCCCTGATATTTGCAACCAATTATTTCATTAAGAAAGATGGCAAATTCCTCAACGAGAAGGTGGACAAAAAGGTCTGGCTCATGTGGATGGAAGCGAGGATACACAATGAAGCCGAAGCCATCGAAACACCAATAGGCTTTATTCCCAGATATGATGACCTAAAATTACTGTTCAAGCAGATATTCTCAAGAGATTATACCAGGCAGGATTATGAAGACCAGTTTTCTATCAGGGTTGACAAGATATTAAATAAACTTGATAGGATAGAGGTAATATTCAAAGAGGAGACAGACATACCAGAATTCTTCATTAAGCATCTTAAACAGCAACGTGAAAAGCTATTAGAAGTAAAAGAAAAATATGGAAATGATGTGATCTCACCTTTTAATATTGAGTGAGTTTGCATACATTCAAAAGTAGGATGTGGGGGGCATTTCATTTATTTTGTTAGCCTACGAAGGTAACGATGGCTTACGACATCGCGTAGACCTATATGCTGTTTTGTGGGAAGTTGCCTATCAATATCCTTCTTTCAGAAAACTATATGTTCTTTCTCCCTTTCTTGAGAGTTCAAACAAATTATCATTTGCGACTATTGACACTATCTCGTTTTCGGTCAGATGTTGATCGGTGATTGATAGGATCCCATCAGGTTTCAATCACACGATCTAATTCTCTAAGTATCCCACCCGAGTCACCCAAACCGTGCAAGGTATCGTACAATAAAACCACATATATCCCAAGTTTGACAGTTTTCACACCCTTGTGAAGAGAATTTCTTCTCTTTCATCCTAAAATCATCCATTTTTCAATAGTCCGAAGAATGACTTATAATTAGCATCTAATTTTTTAAGAACAGCCTGCAATACCTTTGAATATACAATGCTGTAATTAGGGAAATCTTTTTTCAATTGGGGTAGATTATTTTGTTGTTCAATATATTTGATTGAACTGTTATCATTTCCCCACACTTCTTTACGTTCAGATAATGCAAAATTGTAAAGTAACCTACATTGCTCAGATAGATTCCAAAGTACATCAACCTGTTCTTTGGTTACTTGTATTTTATATTTCTTCGTGAGTAACATTATTGACCCTGATTATCAACATATCTTTTCAAAACGTCTAATGTAACCTGTCCTGTCGTTGCTAAAAAATACGACCTTGA
>CAZQWP010000117.1:0-5395 GCA_964597005.1 uncultured Methanosarcinales archaeon
TTATAATGATGGTTATTGATATTGTTTTACATAGGCTGAATAGTTACGAAAATGTTATAGTAGACAATCAAATCACAATTTAGTCTTTAAAGCCAATTTGAGAATCTCTATCTCGTTTTTGGCACTTATGCGCAAGCTATATCATAGAAGAATACATAGTATTATGGTCTGATGAATGCCTTTTTTAATCAACAGTAACTCAGGTAAAAAACATGTCCGGTACAAACCTCGATATTGTAGAACTATTATTGACCGCAGAGATATATAACCGATATTCTGAAATGGATGTTAACGACCTTCCAAAGGTTATACGCAAGGCTTACTGGAGCCGTAAACACAAATATGTCCCAAAACCAATTATTGTCTCTGTTTCTGATATTGAAAAAATATGTGATGTTGCAGATGTGCATGCTGCTGCCAAAACACTTCCATTTATAGACCTCAATAAGATCGACCTCAAAATAAAACTGACATCATTCCAAGTCGCATCAGAATGGTTCGAAAAACAGGAAGATGCGACGGAGAAGATTGCAAACAATCCTGCTCTTGCTTTTTATTATGAAAAGGAAAAAGATAATGGAGCAGACTATAAAAGCGCACTTTCAAGAACAGGACCAAAAGAAGTGGGCAGGGAATGGATCGAATCTCTTGTAAGTGAGATCGCAGAAGGTGAAGGGGGGGACGAGATGCTCAAACTGGCGCATATAGTCGCTCCTGAGGATGTCATACAGCCCCTTGTAGACCTTGTCCTGACAAAGGACCAGGAAAATGAAGTTCAAAAGATCGTAAAAGCCATCCAGTACAGGGAGTATCTCAATCGTATCGGGCTCTATGATCTCGGCAAGATACTGATGGTAGGTCCTCCGGGTACAGGGAAAACCTCAGTGGCAAGAGCATTGTCAGGGCATCTTTCAATCCCCTTCGTTGAGGTCAAACTTTCCATGATAACAGACCAGTATCTCGGTGAGACCGCAAAGAACATCGACCGTGTATTCATGCTTGCCAAACGGCTGAACCCGTGCATACTATTCATCGATGAATTCGATTTTGTTGCAAAGACCCGGGCATCAGATGAGCATGCTGCTCTTAAGCGTGCCGTGAACACACTGCTAAAAGCAATCGATGAGATTAGCCTTACAAGAGACGGCGTACTTCTGATTGCTGCAACCAACCATCCGAGAATGCTGGATGCTGCAGCCTGGAGGAGATTTGATGAGATCATGAGCTTCCCGCTGCCTGATCGTGGCATGAGGAAAAAGATTCTGGATATCGTTACAAGGGAGATCGAAGGTGACATCGATAATGATGAAGTTGCTGCATTAACGGACGGGTACTCCGGTTCAGACCTTCGAATGGTGATACGCGAGGCAGTATTGAGTGCATTGGTTGAAGAACGAATGACGCTCAGCCAGAATGATATGCTAAGGGCTGTTGACAACTTTAATGAACGTGCAGAGATCAAGGCTGATGAATACCCGATCTAGGCTGGCATCCTATCTATCGAGGTTCCCATGAAAGTGACCCTGCTTGGAACGGGTGATGCCACCGGTACACCGGTGATCGGATGCAAATGCCCCACCTGCATGGACGCATACAGTGGCGGAAAAAGCAGAAGACTGCGTTTTTCAGTTCTTGTTGAGTCCGATGAAGGCAAAGTTCTTGTTGATACCGGTCCGGATCTTAGGCAGCAGATGCTTGAAAATGAGATTAGCCATATTAACGGTGTAATATGGACGCACGGGCATTATGACCATTATGCAGGATTCGGGGAGTTCCACAGGGTGCAAAGCAACGTTGATGTCTATGGGATTACTGAAACACTTGATTATATTCTAGACTATCTTTATTTTTTGAAACCTATCCGGCATGACGTCTTGATGTATGAGCCATTTGAACTGATTGGTCTTACATTTACCCTTTTCGAAGTTAAGCACCCGCCTGCCAAAAAGGCGGTAGGTGTTATGGTATGTGAAGGTAATAAAAAGGTGGTGATTACCTCAGATTCCCAGAAATACATTCCACCAAGGAGCCTTGAACTAATCCGCCAACCGGATCTGCTGGTTGTAGATTCAATTGTGCCACCTACGATCAAGGTAAAAAAACACATGAACTCGGTAGAAGCAATGGCTTTAGCAAAAGAGATCGAGGCTAAAGAGGTTGTAATGACACACCTGAGCCACTACTTCAAACCTCATGACGAAGAAGCAAAAAACCTTCCTCTTGGATATGACGGAATGGTATTTGAGATTTGAGAGATACGTATCAATGTCGGTATTCCGTACACCTTGTCGTTATCATTCTTCATTTCTATCATTAATTCTTTTTATCATTCTTTCTTCTGCTGGCATCTTCTTCGATCTGATCACGTATTTTTTTAAGTCTCTGCTGTGTGATATAACTGCTTGCAAGAATGATCAGCGTACCAATTGCAAGGATCGTCCCCCCAATCAAAAGTATCCGAGGTGCAGATTTTGAATAATATTTCACAATAATTGTGTTTTTATTGGCTTCAAGATCATACCAGATGAGGTTCTCCCGACCTTTATCGTCAGAATAGACTTTATCCGGTTTTGGGCGCGCAGTTCCGATAAAAGGGTTCCCTGTTGTATATCCCGGAGGCAGCACGAGCCGCACGATGGAAGACGATGTCGAATGATGTGCAAAGTCCTGTCCCTTTGGCATCGACATTGTATATGCTACAAACCCTGTTATGGTTTCGTTGAATTCCAGATATGTCTGTTTTTGTCCGAATACAACATTTTTCGTCAGGGAGTAGTTGATATTTGAAACACTGTTTGCACGCGAATAGATGGTGAACATTTCAATCGATGCATGTGTTTCATTTGCATGATCGGCAATAACCACAATATTGGTAGGCATTTCACTGTTTGAACTCAGATCATCGATTGCCATGATATCCACAATGCTTGCATTCACAAGCATGTGTATCGCCTTGACACTCGCATTATTTGATAAATAAAAGGTAGTCGTATTTACAACGGTACTATCGTTGTTTGCAGTTTCATTTAGAAAAACATCAAATTCGTAGGCATATATGTCCGGTATGTCAGCCGACTGGTCGACTGCTATAAGTTCATCGATACAGCCTGCTGTGAAAACTGCAAAAAACAGGGTTAAGAGTGTTAATAATGTTGCATTTTTCATTGTTATGCAACTAAAGGTCCATATTATTACATCAATGTAACGCTTTTGTAACAAAAGATACGTAATGCTGTCGAGTTTTACCTGCATACCTTAAGTAGGCATGCAGGTAGAATGATTTGATGTTCTCTCAGACTTCAGTCTTCCCAGTGATTACAAATAATTAGACCAAAGCTCTTTAGCACGTCCTCAACTTCTTCAAATGCAATAAATAACTCCTTGCGCTGCCTGTCAATGAATCCGGTGCGTGGCTCGGAGGCGAACCAGACCTCTTTCTCATTGTGACCACGTGTTATCGAAACACATGCAAGCATGTCAGCTTGTGTTAGCCTGTAAACCGAATCGTTTCCACTTGGAGTAACCCATGCAGGATGCATTGATTTTAATTTATCAATGAAATTGTTCCAGTTTACTGTTGCAGATGACTCTAGGTTCAAGTGCAAATGTGCACGTTCACCGATTGTTTTCTCTTTAAGTCTTCCAAGGAATTGTATGTACTCAGGGTTCGATTCGTCCACAGTCTGTGCATCATGCAATGCCAGTTTCTCAGCTGCACTCTCAAAGAATGGAGCAAGGTTCACAGTATCCGATGGCTTTGTTATAAGTGATACACCAAAAAAGGCAACTGCACTTAGCAGCATTCCCACGATAATTCCATGGTTCACAAGGATTGGATGCACTGACTCAAGATAAGAAGGTGCCATTGGTGCGGTCTTTGCAAGGTCCACTATAATAAGTCCGATCTGTGCCAATCCACCAACAACAAGTCCTGCAAATGCTCCTTCTTTTGTGGCACGTTTCCAGTAAAGACCTCCCATCAATGGGAAGAAATAGGACGCACTTGCGATGAACGTTGCAATGTGGATCGCATCCATGATACTGTTAATGTAAAATGAAGCTATTGTTGCTGTTGCAACTATTATGAGGACACTTATCCTGTTGATCGCAAGCATCTCTTTCATAGTAGCATCGGGTTTCATGAATCTTTGGTAGATGTCACGTGAGATACAGGATGCACCGGATGCTGCAAAGGTATCGGCACATGACATCGCAGCTGCTGCAAGCCCAATTGCACTGAGTGCAACTACCAGCGGTGAGAAACTGGTGCTGATAAATGTCAGGAGTGCAGGTTCAGCAAGTCCCATTCCTGCCGGAAATCCCATCTCGGCGATCTCTGGATATATTGCGTTCAGTCCAATTGCAATTACAGCACAAGCTGCAAAAACAACCACTATTAACAGGGAACCAAGGACCATTCCAATTTTTGCGGATTTAGCATCCTTTGCAGCCCAGACTCTCTGCCATGGGTCCTGTTCGGTCATCCAGCCAGGAACGATTGCAAAGATAAAGATAATCACCATTGGGATTCCTATGGAAAATGGATTCCACCAGACATCCGGGATATCGCCAAACAGTTCGGAAACAGTAATTTGCGGCACATCAGCAATACCGTAAGCACCGGATGTTGCAGCCTCAACTGCAAGGACTGCCATTACAATGGTAAAGACCGATAAGAACACAAATTGCACAACATCGGTCCACACAACAGCAGACAGACCACCAAGGGTAACATATACCGAAACGGCAAGTGCAACAATGCCAGCTGCATAGATGGGGTTCAATCCATATAACACCTCAAGGACAAGTGCAAATCCCTTGATGTCAGCTACTGCAAAGAGTATCATTACAATAGCTATAATAATTGCAACCGGTGCACGTATAGCGCTGCTGTAGCGCTGTTCCAGCAGTTCGGGCTGGGTGATTGCTGGCAAATGTTTTATTCTGCCAACAAGTAGTGCAATTATCAGCAGTGCTAGAATATTTGGTGCAACAAAGCTCCACACAGATCCCATTCCAAGCAGTATGAAAAATGCGATAACTGCAAGAAGAGCCCCCGCGGTAAGCCAGGATGCAGCAGCGGAAAAACCTATCGCTATTGCACCGACTTCCCTGCCGGCAAGCCAGAAATCAGTAACTGATTTCTGTTTTTTTGTAAAATGCCAACCAATGGAGATGAGACCCGAAAGGTAGACTGCAAGCAGTATAAAAAATATTTGAGAACCTTCCATAAATTCAACCTCTGGATATTTTATATGAAAATTTGGTATTCAGTTTTATTTTCTTAATCGAGTAATTGATATTTTTTTCGACTTATGCTATGTGTACATATCATAATATATATAATATCACTCAAAAAATAAAATTGATTTTAAATCAAGTGAATTTGATTTAA
>CAZQWP010000118.1:0-5350 GCA_964597005.1 uncultured Methanosarcinales archaeon
CATAAGAATTTCTCATTAGTAAAACCCTCGTGCAACCGCGCTGGCATGCCGCTAATTACACCTTATCCTACAAAATCACAACCCTGCTCCGGTTACCAACACTGAGTTCCACTTCATCGTTCCAGCCGGATTTTGCAAAGGCATCGATGATCTGGATAGGTGTATCGATATCAAGTTCATCCACAAGGGTTGCATGCTCTGCCCAGAGTGAAATGCGTATGCGCCCGCTATCGTCGGAAACATAGATGTTTGACACCATATTGAGAGTACCGTCATCCCGTGTGAATTCCTTGAGTTCCCCGATACCGGACACTGCACCCTTAATGGAATACGCTTCCCCGGGCACGATATCCGCAATAGGCACGAAGGTCTCGGCATACTCCACCGCTTTGTCTGTTTTTTTGATCACACTGTGGTTGCCGACCTGAATCTCCACCTGCTTACTGAAATTATTCTCCCGGGCATAGCCGTTGATAATCTCGATCGAATCATCGACATTCAGTTCCTTGGTGAAATCGGATTTATCGTCCCAGAGCGTCACCCTAATCTTGCCGGAATCATCCCCCATCTGGATATTGCAAACACGACCTTCTGAACCATCCTTTCTGGTGAACGTCCGCACATCCCAGATATCCAGCACCCTTCCCGAGATATTGATATCCCCCATTCCGTCCTTGATATCCGTGATCTTCTGCGACTTCAACGTAGCTTCCACGACATCGTCTGTCTCGATAAGCACACCGTTCCTTCCGATATTGACCTCGATCCCGGAGTAACCGTCCTTCGCATAGCCGCTTATCTGGACAGTCTGACCGGCAATGATACTCTTTGTCAGGATCAGGTCTGCCTTATCGTCCCATAACGTCAATCGAATCGAACCGGTCTCATCGGCAACCATAACATTACCCACCTTGCCGATGGTCCCATCATTCCGGTTAAACTCTCTGGCAGGAAATACGGACATTACCTTCGCGATAAAATTCACAGTACTCATATCTGCGGTTATATCCGCGATCTTTGTAACATCCCTGCCGGTATCTGTAACACCCAAGTCATGGGCAACAAGCATTGCTGCCGTCTTCTTATCACACAGACCGCTCATCAGTTCGATCTTTTCATCAACCCTCTGTAAAAAATCATTTTCGCTGATGATCCCGCCAAGCTTGTTGTAAATTTCATTAATCTCATCCATAATTACACCGGTTACCCAATTTCTAATAACGCCAACGATATGCTTAAACTGGCTCGCATAGTTTCAACTTCAGATAACGTCATTGATGTATAATATAGCATAATAACCTAACGAAAGCTTCCCGAATATCCAACAATTTGAAATACACCTGACTCCTGTTGGGTTCAATGAGGCTCAACACAATCCAGCTTCTGACAAACTCATATCATCTTCATCAGGGGACTTGCCGGATTCAGTGTGGGAATGTATCCGGCAGCTCTTATTGCCTATGTCCATTACCAGAAACGCAGCATCGGCAAGTTCAGTTCCTTCGGGTCACTTGGATGGCTGGCAGGCTACCTGCTGGCAGCACTGATCGAGAACACACAATTGCTCTTTGCGATCTCCTCTCTCTTTTACTGCTTTGCACTGTTCAGCGCCTTTGGGCTAAAAAATATCGAAAAACCCACACTTAATGTCAGTTATTTCTCATTTGACACGTTCAACAGGAACATTGGCATGTACCTTTCATTCTTCATCCGACACACGGGTGCGGTTTCTGTCTGGACCATCCTGCCTCTGTATCTTATCGAACTCGGAGCAAATACGTTCTGGATAGGCATAATATACGCAATTAACCCGGCACTCCAATTCCTGATCATGCGCAGGCTGGAAGGTTTAAGGAACGAGAAGCTGGTGGTCTGGGGATACCTTCTCTCGGCACTTACATTCATAAACTACATTCTTGCCCCGTCTTTCCCCTACATAATACCCGGCATGCTTCTGCTGGGATGTTCCTGGTCATTCCTATATGTAGGTTCCACACAACTGGTAGTTGATCGCAACCCCGACAAAGCAACAGCTGCAGGTCTGATAAATTCCATGATCGGCGCGGCAGGAATCACTGGTTCCCTCCTTGGCGGTATGCTTCTGCAGGTGTATGGATTTAAAGCCACAATGCTTGCCGGAGCCGTTCTTTCACTGCTGAGCTTTGTGATATTCAGGTTATTTGATCATCCCGCTGATGAGCTACATAATTTTAACAAGATATATTAACAATAAAGCATATGTCGATATCATGATTCGCAAATGTAAGGAACATGGCTACTTCAGAGGTGAGGTATGTCCTGACTGTGAGGAGGAGGGCAGGTATGTGCTTGATACTGAACGTGAGGAGCGTCTTGGCAGATTCATTTCAGGTGCACTCAGGCATTTTCCTGACGACGTTGGTCTTACGATGGAACGCACAGGCTGGGTGGACATTAATCTTCTTTGCGATATCATGGAAAGAAGGTATAGGTGGTCAACGCAAGAAAGGCTCATTGCCCTTGTACAGTCCGATGAAAAGAACAGGTACGAGATCGATGGTTCATGTATAAGGGCACGATACGGGCATTCTGTTGACGTTGAACTGGACTATCCGGAAAACGAGCTCCCGAAACTTTACTACGGTGCGAGTCAGGAAGAAGTGGATATGCTCCTTGATAACGGGATACACCCAATACGCCAGAGGTATGTTCATCTCAGTACATCCTATATAAGGGCGAATGAAGCCGCCTCAGTACATACCGACGACCCCATCGTCTTTGAGATCGATGCAAAGGCAGCACAGGATAATGGAATAATCATCATGACAGTAAACGATAATATAGTACTCGCAGAATGTGTGCCAGAGGAGTACATTAGTGTTGTGGAACCAGAAGATCAAACAGACTGATCGACTGATACTTCCACCAATTTACCTCTTTTTTGTATATTGAAAACGACACCAAGGAATTGCTCCGTTACCCAGATGTTCGTTCTTGTATGCTGTGACAGTTCCCTCACTGTGTAAGAACCACCACCTGACAGCCCCATGTAGGGGATCAGCTGGTCGGCAAGATGCACATCCACAGAAGCACCCGATCCTAACTCTGTTAGCAGTTCTACTGCAGCACTCCTTCCAACCTTCTCGGCAGGCAAACCCCTCTTCCCAAGCGCACTTCCACCAAGCAGCCCGCACCATAACGTGATACCGCTGCCTGTGGAGAATTGTTGTGCATATTCGGTATCAATATGGCATCCGAAGCCTGCGAATTTCACCGATTCGGAAGCAGAATCCGCCTGTCTTTTTGCCACATGTTCGGGCAGGTTCGAGCAATGCGATATCCCGGATATCTTACACTTTTCCATGGTAAAGTCGTAGCCTTTAAGTTCCGAAGGGCTGATCCGTGCGCGTACACGTCCGCCACCCTTTGGATAATATCCACGGGCAAGAACCTCTATCTCACAATCAGACCCCATTTTCGATAGGGCGGTGTTGGTGACATTTCTCAGGTAATCAATGGATGGCGACCAGGCAACATCCGTACCACCTGTAATGGTAAGTTCAAGTTCACCTCTTGCTTGTGCTGCCGCTGGCATGAGGCACTGGAGCAGCAGCGAGATGCTCCCGGCAGTCCCGATGTCAATTTCATGTTTACCCCCCCTGATTTCCTCTGGAGAAAAACTGATGCCTGTAGAGTGAAGTGAAAGACCGGTCACATCTGCATCACAAATCAGTGCAGCCGTCTGTATTGCTTTTAAGTGCTGTGCCTTAAGCCCGGGCTCAGGACGGTTCTTGCGTATGTTCGTTACCTTCACATCCTCACCTGTCACCGCAGAGAGAGCAACTGCAGTCCTGACGATCTGACCCCCTCCCTCACCATATGAACCGTCGATCTCGACCATGTCATTCCTGCTTCATCTTTTTGAGCGCATCCTCCGCCGCGTACCTGAGCGGGTCCACAAGCATGGATACAGGAGGTGCATAGCAGGTTTCCATCTGTAACAGGTCATCGATAGTCGCACGTTTTTTGATCGCAAAGGAGAGGCAATCGATGCGCTCTTTTACACCTTCGCCTGCAATCACCTGCGCGCCCACCAGTTGACGACCTCTGAAGAGAAGCTTTATAAATATCTGGCTGCCTCCGGGATAGTACCCGGCACGGGTTTCACCCTTGGACATTCCTGTTATGACCTTTATACCGCTTTTCCCGGCTGCCTGGCTCGTGAGACCCACCGACCCGATCTGGAGACCTCCGGCAACGCATACCCATGGATTTACAAGGGCATGCATTGTTGAAGGGATCCCGCACAGGTTATCCGTGATCAGTGAAGCCATACGCTTTGCTTCGCTCCCGAGCTGGTTCAGCATGGGTTCACACGTTACAAAATCATGGACTTCTATGCATTCTCCGCCTGCG
The DNA here is from genome assembly GCA_964597005.1 of uncultured Methanosarcinales archaeon. Classification (GTDB taxonomy): domain Archaea; phylum Halobacteriota; class Methanosarcinia; order Methanosarcinales; family Methanosarcinaceae; genus JAFGQV01. Next base: position 4,396 of record CAZQWP010000118.1, read on the forward strand.
TACACATCAGGATGGAAATCGTCTTTCACCCTGACCTGCAGGTGTTCATTTACCACAATGCCTCCTGTGCTGCCGACCGTTATACCTGCCCCGGTTGCAAGTGAAGTTTCAGGTTTCACACCGGTTGAGATCATCACAACATCCGCAGGGATATCGTTACCTTCAATGGTCACGGATTCCACATTTCCACTGCCGTTTATGGACTGCGAGATCGAACCTGTTATCACGTTCACACCTTTTGATTCAAGGTGCATGCACACGATTCCAGACATATCGGGGTCAATGTTGTGCGAGAGGATAAAATAACCGCGGTTAACCAGCGTTGTGGAGATACCACGTTTTACCGCCTCCGGTGCCACTTCCACTCCAATGGAACCTGCACCTATGATCACCAGATCTTTAGCGGACTTAAATGCATCATCGATCTTAATCCCATCCGCGAGGGTTCGGAGAGTAAACACGTTGCCAGACGACCTGTCAAATTCAATGCTTTCCGGAACATGTGGCACACTCCCGGTTGCGATCACCAGTTTATCAAAGTGAACCCTCTCGCCACTGCATCCAATGGTCTTTCTATCCAGGTCAATATCATCAACCACAGTGTTCAGTCTCGTCCTGATACCCATCTGTTCAAAGAACTCAGGACTTCTGACTACCAGCCTGTTAAAATCCTCGATCTCACCACCGAGCACGAAAGGGATTCCGCACTGGCTGTATGCAGTGTGTGAATCTTTTGATACCACTGTGACAGAGTAGCCCCCGCGGCGTTGCGTGTGTGTTGCAACAGCCATCCCAACAGCACCGCCACCAATGATCACAAGTTCTTTCTTACTTTCTTCGGTATTAACTCCCATACCAATAAGAAATCAAGATTCGTTATTAAGTGTATTCCTTACCACAAAAGTGGCAATCCTGTTCTCTGACAACTTTGTCCTGCTTGCTTTACACCTGTCAA
>CAZQWP010000119.1:0-5342 GCA_964597005.1 uncultured Methanosarcinales archaeon
ATGGTTCAAAGAATGAAGCAAGAAGCTCCATGCGTAAGCGTGGAGTAGTTCACTAAAAAGATCATAAACCAACGTATAAAAAAGAATGAATATGGAATAGCAGGTAAGAATATACCTGAGAACAAAAACATGAATGATGATGAATTATGTCGATAATCTAAGTTCAGTTGAAACTACATTTGAGGAAAAATGCTTATCAAATTAGGATGGAGCGAAAGATAGACTGGTTTGAGGATATTTATCAAGTCCAGAAAGCGAATTGCAAAACATTTATATTTCATCAAACAAGTGCATAGGTCTGCATCAATGTATGAATGTATGCAATGTTTCATTTCCCGGATGTGAATCTGCTTTATGATTTTATTTTATTTTAAACATTATTCATTCATGAGGAATGACATTGACAGGTAAACGCATATTAATGGGCAACGAAGCCATCGCTTTCGGGGCGATAAAAGCCGGCATCCAGATAGCAAGCGGCTATCCCGGCACACCTTCTACTGAGGTTATGGAGACTATCATCTCCCATGCGAATGAATATGGGATCTATGCCGAATGGGCCACCAATGAGAAGGTCGCACTTGAAACTGCTGCGGGAGCTGCATATTCGGGTGCAAATGCCATTGTCACTATGAAACAGGTTGGCCTGAATGTGGCTTCCGATCCCCTCATGAGCCTTTCATACATAGGGGTGAAAGGTTCGCTTGTTATTCTCGTCTCAGATGACCCGGGTCCGCTTTCGTCCCAGACCGAGCAGGACACAAGAGTCTTTGGTCATTTTGCAAATATCCCTATCCTGGACCCTTCCACACCGCAGGAAGCCTATGACATGACAAAACTGGCCTTTGAATTATCGCATGAAATGGAAACCCCTGTGATACTCAGAACCACCACACGCGTTTCCCATGGGTGTGCGGACGTATTGATAGAGGATATAGATCATGTTTCCGGGGATATTGAGGGATTTGTGAAAGACACAAGATGGACAATATTTCCGAAACTGACATCTCAGAGGCATCCCCTGCTTGAAGACCTTCAAATCAGGATGTCGGACCGTTTCTCAGCATATTTTAAGGATAACTCATTCAATTCCATATCAAAAGGCAGCAGCTCGATAGGCATTGCGGCTTCGGGTGTTTCCTATCTCTACGCAAAAGAGGCCATAAGGGATCGCTCCGGCACATTCTCCGTGTTCAAGGCAGGAACCGTGTATCCTTTTCCTGAGAAGGCAGCCCTTGAGTTCCTGAAAGACATTACCGACCTGATAGTTGTCGAGGAGCTGGATCCATATCTGGAAGAGCAATTTCTGCAACTGGCAGGCAAACATCGTCTTAATGTGAACATATATGGAAAGAAGGATTGTTCTTTTCCTGTCAGTGGTGAGTATGATGTTGATGTTGTTATTGAAGGGATCAACAGGTCACTGAAAAAGATCAATGGTGATATTCCTCTCCTTTCTTATTTATCACCTGCTATCGACCTCAATGATGTTCCTCCTCTTCCGATTAGGACCCCAACGTTATGTGCCGGTTGCATGCACAGGACGGTCTTCTACGCGTTCAAGAAGGCAGCCAGCAAATTGAGATCACAGAAGGGTGTAGATTCTGTATTTTCCGGTGATATCGGGTGTTATACACTTGGAAATGCCCCCCCTCTTAATATGGTCAACACCTGTCTATGCATGGGAGCTGGCATCAGTATCGCTGCCGGCCTATCCCACACACAGGAATACAGTAATGGTCAGAAGGCAAAGCAGGTGGCCTTTATCGGCGATTCGACCTTTTTCCACTCAGGGATCGCTGCTGTTATCAGTGCAGTATATAATAATGCGGACATCACCATTGCGGTTCTTGATAACCGTACCACTGCCATGACAGGACACCAGCCCCATCCAGGTATCGGTATAACGGCTCTTGGTTCTCCTGCAAAGGTCATCGATATAGCTGATATTCTTAAAAGCTGCGGGGTTGGCATGGTCAGAACCGTAGAGGTCAATGCCCTTGATGAGTGCATAGATATAGCCACTAAAGCCATGGAGTATGAAGGTCCTTCGTCTGTTGTGTTCAGGGGGAAATGTGTAGCCATCAGCAAAGGAAAAGGGCAGTACCTTGTTGATGAGGAAAAATGTACGGGTTGCAGGCTTTGCGCGTCCCAGCTGGGTTGCCCTGCCATATTCTCAAAATCATCCGGTTTACCTATGATTCAGGATACCTGTAGCGGCTGTGGCCTGTGTGCGCAGATTTGTCCGTCGGATGCCATTGTCCTGAAGGAGGTCTTACAATGAAATTTGATATTCTTATTGCAGGTATAGGTGGCCAGGGTGTTATACTTACCTCCCGTTTACTTGCTACCGCTGCCATGGGTGACGGTTTCCATGTAGTCACATCCGAAACCATAGGCATGGCCCAGAGGGAGGGGTCAGTTACAAGTCATGTAAGGATAGGTAATGATATATGCGGTTCATTGATACCACAGGGAAATGCTGATCTCATCATTGGACTTGAACCGGCAGAGGCTGCCAGAAGCCTTCGTTTTTTGCGTAAAGGTGCCAGCATGGTAGTTAACGAACATGCGATAATGCCATCAGCTCGGGGCTGTGAGGAATACGATTCGGGTAAGATAATCGAGTTCCTTAAGAGTAACTTCCCGGAGATGATATCTACTGATTTCACCCGGCTTGCAAGAGAGGCAGGAACCTACAGGGCAGCGAATGTTGCCATGATCGCAGCTGCTGCAAACACTGGTCTTTTGCCATTTTCTGTGGAATATCTGTGGAATGTGCTTGAAAAGATGATCCCGGAAAAGTACAGGGATGTCAATCGCAGGGCCTTTGACATGGCAATTGAAAGCATTTCAGGGACAAAGAGCATGGAGATGCCTGTAAGGTTCAATGATAATAAGGTGTGAGATGAATGTGTAATAATCATAGAACTGATGGTCTAAAGGGTGCAGGTAAGGAAACATGTCCGGGAGATAATGAGAATTGTTGCACTTATTCCGGCATATCCACGGAAGAAATAACAGATAAGCTAATTCAGCTTCTTGAAAAGGTTGTAAAGGTAAGTCCTTTCTACCAGAAAAAGTTCAGGGAGGCTGGTGTTGATATCGATGATATAAGAACTCTGGAAGATATCAGCAGACTTCCATTTACGACAAAGGAAGAATTGAGGGATGTCTATCCCCTGGGTCTGCAGGCTGTGCCGGATGAGGAAGTGGTAAGGATACATTCATCCTCAGGTACAACCGGAAGTCCTGTCATAATCCCGTATACTAAAAGGGATGTGGATGTATGGGCAGATATGATGATGCGCTGCTACAGGATGGCAGGGCTTACGAATACCGACAGGATACAGATTACACCGGGATACGGATTGTGGACCGCAGGTATTGGATTCCAAGCCGGTGCCGAGTTAATGGGTGCCATGGCAGTTCCCACAGGTCCTGGCAATACCGAGAAACAATTGCAGATGATGCTTGACCTGAAGTCCACGGCACTTGCCAGTACGTCTTCCTATGCCCTCCTGCTTGCAGAAGAGATTAGCAAGAGGGGACTTAAGGACAAAATAAAGTTAAAGGTAGGTATCATAGGCTCTGAGCGCTGGAGCCCTAAGATGAGGGCACGCATTGAAGATGAGCTTGGGATCACCAGTTATGATATCTTCGGTCTTACTGAGATATACGGACCTGGCATTGCTTTGGATTGCTCATTGCATGAAGGTCTTCATTACTGGTCAGATCACTTGCTCTTTGAGATCATAGACCCTGTTACAGGAGAAAGCCTGCCGGATGGCACTCTTGGAGAGCTTGTAATAACCACGCTGACAAAGGAAGGTGCTCCTCTGATACGTTACCGGACAAGGGATCTCACACGTATAATACCCGAACCTTGCGAGTGCGGTTGTCCTTTCCCGCGTATTGACCGCCTGCTGGGACGTACGGATGACCGCATCAAGATAAAGGCTGTGAACGTCTACCCCGGGCAGATAGAAGATGTCATACACAGGGTGGAAGGCGTGAGCAGCGAGTATCAGATAGTCCTTGAAAGGGATGCTGGCAGGGATACCATGCTTTTCAGGGTCGAGATAGAGAATGCAGATGACCCGCAGAACAACAGTATTAAGGCAAAGCAAATGAACAAAGCCTTCCAGGATTTTATAGGCGTCAGCGTTGAAGTGGAATGTGTTGCAATGGGAGCACTGCCACGCAGTGAAAAAAAGAGCAAGAGGGTAATCGATAACAGGGATATGTGAATAAGTATTTATCTCCTCTTATTTTTAAATTAGCAATATAAATAAAAATCAAAGGTGTTCCAAATTGAAGAATGTGATAAGCAAGAGTTTTGAGATACAGGATTACATGTTTGATGGTACACATATCAACGGCTTCTGGATGACGCTCACAGATACGGAAAAACTGACAACTGAAGTTGTTTATATACCTCTCAATGAAGGAACTTTTGATGCGGCTGAAACAGAAAGGATAATCCGTGAAATCATTGCAAAATGTGACTGGTTCAAATCACTGCTTCCGGAGAACATAAACTGCGAGGTCATCTTCAAAGATCTCAATGACCTCACATATACTGCAAATGAAAGTAATTTTGAAATCAAATCCAAGAAAATGGATGAAATAAGAGTTGTTTATAGATTCTATGTTGAATATTACATTTGATTTGATATTGATGTTAATTTTGCCCGATCAAAATCAAATCATCTGATTATCCTGTCTGATCTGATCAATTCCGGTCACCTGCTGATAATGCGACTTTACATTATAAAAATAATACTCTAATTTTCGGTGGAGGTGCGGCAGGACGAAGAACAAGCCTTACTGTGACGGGAGCCATAGGTTGTGAGCAACGTATGCGTAATCTCCTATCATCCGCGGGGGCTGTGAAGGGGGACGTGAAAAGATGAGAGTTATGCTCACTGCCCCTATTCCTTCGTTATCATCTGCTCATCGTTGGGATCATATGAACTGCTCCCGGGAAGTCACTCTTATAACTTTTTCAGTGTTACTATTCTGTAACAAGTACAGAACCAATCATAATCTACAGCAATTTAGTGACGCTATCTTTCAACACCAAACCTTATTCAATAGTGATAATAGCTAGTCGACTACAGGAGAGTCTAACAAATTTAATGTGCAGAGTTTGACTACTTCCCTAACTGAAGTGAGGGCTCTATCGATTTTACTATGATATGCTTATTTTATCTCGTTTACATCTGTTTTTGCAGACCCGGAAGCGATTGAAGATGGATTGAACCCTTTAACTACCAGCCATACTGCAAATACCATTTCCTGCACGGCTATTGGAAGAAATAAAATTTCAACTTGATTTA
>CAZQWP010000120.1:0-5329 GCA_964597005.1 uncultured Methanosarcinales archaeon
TCATGTATGGAAAACGACCGAATATCAGAGAGATTATCCGGTTTATGAGGTCTGGGTAATCACGGATCAAAAGAGTGGGAATGTAACATCTTTGAACAAACTGTCAGGGGTTGAAACGGGGTACTGGGAAACTTGCAAAAGAACTATGGTAATATTTATCTTAATAATTATACCCTGCAGCTCTGCTGCGGTTGAGTATGCCATCGCAACCTTTGACCTGGTAAATTTAACCTGACATCTTCATTGTTGGAATTTTTGGGGCTGTCAACAAGATTGATATTCATGCGTGATCGGTTAAGTGATGAATCATGATAAATCACCTGTTTTTTGTAAATTATTGACTGAAAATATAATTTCATATTCAAGGCTATAACAATTGATTTTTAATATTTAGTGATAATGCATTTGATTGAATTTGTTCAAAAACGATGTGCTAACAAGGGAAAAATCACCTTAACCGATCACCCATGGATTGATATTATATGGAACTATCATATATGGAACTATCATATATAGACTGTCAAATATGGGTGAGATATTCAATTAGTAAACTCAAGAAATAAGGGGTATAAATAATGTCAAGTATGTTAGAAGTTCTTACAGATCCTGACCAGTTTTTTGGGAAAAAGATCACTGAAGAAATCAGTCTTAAAATACCAATAGCGATTATAGCTGTTGGCGGGCTTCTTGCCGCAGCAAATACGGTTATAATCCTTCAAAAAGTCATGACAGGACTTCCGGAGGAGGCAGCATCTTTTGCATGGATTGGCGGGATAGTTGGTGCGTTCAGTGTCATCGTTTTTGCTTTTATCGAGTGGCTGTTATATGCCAGTATTTTCTACCTGATATCCAGTGCCTTTAGTGGTGACGGTCCTTTCAAACGTGTTCTTGAATTCGTAGCATATGGATTTATTCCCACTGCCCTGAGTTCCCTAATTAGCATGGTAGCAGTGATACAGGTTCTTCCTACAATTGAATTTTCAATGGATAACGCGGACCTCCTGCAGGAAACGATATTCTCAAACCCCCTTATTCAGGCATCAACGATAATCGGAATTTTCCTCACCTTGTGGAGCGCAAACATCTGGATATTCGCACTTATGCACGCCCGGAACCTGACAACCAGAAACGCTGTACTTGCGGTTGGAATTCCAATAGGTTTGTTTATTGTATACAGCGTCTACAATTTAATTGGTGCATTGACGTGAAATTAAAAACATTCCTGAAATCAGGCATATTTCTGCTACTGTTGCTAACGTTCGTAGCTTCTGCCACAGGAGACACCGATGTAAGGCCAACCGTTGCAGTTAGTTATGAGGTTGATCCAGCCACGTTCCTGCCGGGTGATACAGGTACGATCACAATAGTTCTTGAGAATATGGCAACCGGCGAGATATATGTTCAGGAAGATGACGAGACCTTCGACATGAACGCGTACATAGTCCGGGCGACCCTTTTTGGAGACGATGAGATCGATATCCTGGACAGCGGTTATACAAATATCGGACTCATGGGACCTGGTGACACACTGCAATTGACCTTTAACATAAAAGCTGGAAAGGACGCATCGGAAGGTGTTCATTTCCTGAACTTTCAACTGGTCGGTGGGAGTGACATGTATGACCTGAATTACAAAGTTCCTGTAAAGATCGATAAAAGGAGTTTAAAGCTTATCGTTTCGAACCTTCCCACAACTCTGGTGAACGAGATATCAACCATCACTGTGGATGCTGTCAACATTCGCCCGAATGATGTATCCAGTGTTATTGTCGTGCCGGGTGGGAACGATGTGATCTTCACACCGTCGGAGGTGTTTGTCGGGTCCATAACTACAGGAAACAAATCCAATGCAACATTCACCCTGAACACACTGGAATCAGCAGAGGGGACAAAAGATATCTCCTTCTCAGCATCCTATTTCAATGGCAATAACCTGCATCAATCTAATGATGTGGCTATAACTATTAATATTATCAGACAGTCGCCGTTAATTCTGACAGGTATCGAAATTGAGCATACAGGAAACAGATATACGATCACTGGCGACCTTAACAATGTGGGAACAACGGATGCAAAAAATGTCGTGATATCAGCAATAGGATCAGATGGCATAAAACCCGTACAACCCTATGCGAACTATTTTGTAGGCACACTTGAAGCTGATGATTTCAGCAGTTTTGAACTGTCTGCCCTCATAACATCCGGTGATATCAAAACCGTTCCCGTCCTGATTGAATTCAGAAATACCGACAATGCCTACAGTTCCCTTACTGAATCAATAACCCTTGAAGATGGCGGCTCAGCGGTCCGGAGCAGTGAAGGGGGCATTTCGACAAATGTCCTGATCATTACCGGACTTGCTGCAATTGTAATTATCGGTATTATCGGATACTCATGGAAAAAACGTAAGGTAAAACCTGAGTAGGTGCTTTTATGCCGGATTCGATAGTTGAGTTACAAAATGTCACCAAGGTCTATACTCTGGGTTCTAATGAGATATATGCACTTAATGGGGTAAGCCTGTTGATTAAAAAAGGTGATTTCGTAACCATTATGGGTCCATCAGGTTCCGGCAAATCCACTCTCCTTAATATGGTTGGTTGTCTTGACCTGCCGGGTGAGGGTATTGTCAGGATAAACGGCACTGATGTTTCTACACTAAGCGATGATGAACTGACAACACTACGAAGGGATAATATCGGCTTCATCTTCCAGCAGTTCAATTTGATACAGACACTCACAGCCATTGAAAATGTGGAGATGCCAATGATCTTCAGCAGAATGGATGCCGCTGCACGGAGGAAGAAGGCGCTCTCCTTGTTCAATCAATCGAATCTCGAAGTTGAATACGCTGACCACAGGCCAAATGAACTATCTGGCGGACAGCAGCAAAGGGTGGCAATCGCACGTGCACTTGCAAATGACCCGCCGATCATCCTTGCGGATGAACCAACCGGTAACCTGGATACGAAGACCGGGGAGAGCATAATGGCGTTGCTGGGCAATCTCAACTCAAAGGGTACAACCGTGATCGTGGTAACACATGATCCAAGACTTGCGGAATATTCGAATACGGCAATCAGACTACAGGATGGTGAGATATACCATGAATCTGGTGAAAAGAATCAGTAGTAACATGTACGTCGAACTTGCAAAAAGGAACCTGAAAAGGCATGCCTTCCGTACTATCCTTGCAGCTATCGGGATCATCATTGGTGTAATTGCGATATCATCAATGGGGATACTCGGGAATAGCCTGAAACTATCTGTTTCCGGGTCTCTTGGAGATGTGGGGAATGAGATTGTCCTCTATCCTGCCTATGGTGAGACCGTTATTACAAAAAAACAGGTCGATGAATTATCCAAGGTCGGGGATATTGAGCATATAATTCCTGTCCAGTCCAATGCTGCAAAGGCTGAATATAAAAGTGAGTCCATCTTCACAAATGTGTATGGTATCGAGAAAGATGGTCTATTTAATCTGGTGGAGTTAGGGGATGGGCATTTTTTGAGAAGCGGTTCTACGGATTGCGTAATAGGTGCTAGTCTGGCTGAGAACCTGGACCTGGAATTAGGTAACAGGCTCACGGTCAAGGATTCACAGTTCAGGGTAGTGGGGATACTCAAAGAGAGCGGTTTTGGGCTTGCTCTTAATCCGGATGGAGCGACGTTCATCACTCCGCAGGCATATAAGAAATTGTATGAAGATGTGGATGATGGTTATAACACCGTGATCGTGAAGGTCAAAAGTCTCGACGATGTTGAGAAGGTAGCGGCATCCATAGAAGAGCGTCTCAATAAAAAAGATGAAGTCGTTACTGTACTGGTCACAGGTACCATATTAAAGAGCATTGACGATATTTTCAATTCGATCTCGCTATTCCTGGTGGGCATAGGTTCAATCTCGCTCCTTGTGGCAGGTGTGAGTATCTTAAACGTCATGCTCATGTCAACCATGGAACGCACAAAGGAGATCGGTATCATGAAAGCGGTGGGTGCTTCAAGGAACGAGATACTGAAAATGTTCATGCTGGAGGCACTTTTCCTTGGCGTCGTCGCAAGCCTTATCGGAGGTGTGCTAAGCTTTGGTGGCGGATTCGTTGTTAATATCCTGATACTGAAAGATGCATCCTATCTTTTTGCACCCTCCAGCATCCTGTACATAGTTGCAGGCGTGGTGTTCGGCATCGTCACAAGCCTTGCCGGTGGGATGTATCCTGCATGGAAGGCATCCAACATGCGACCCCTGGACGCTCTAAGGTATGAGTGATTGGGAACATCAAACGCTCACTTTCCTGTACATCATTGCAGCCATCCTGTCGACCCCGAGTTCCTTTTGCAGCATTCTCATGTCATCCACCATACCCAGCTTCGCGGGCTGGATGGTCTTTACATTTCCTTTCACATAGATACTGCCGCCTTTCATGTTTGCTCCAATGTATCCCTGCGCCCTTCCGCCGATAAGGAGTTCACCACCTCGCATATCAGTGCCTGCAAACTCTCCCACGTTTCCTTTTATCACGACCCTGCCGCCGTCAAGGAGCACGCCGGTATTCATGCCTGTGTCCCCTTCAACGATCACCTTGCCTTTCTTCATCAGGATGCCGGTACTCAGATCCACATCACCGTCGACAATGACCATGGAATCCACATCAAGCCGTGCAGCCACTGTATCGCGTACGATCCCGTCAGCGAGTGTGAGTGTGCTGCCATCAAAATCATTCCGCTTATCTGCAAGATTGACATCATCGCCACTCTGAAGGATAGCGGTTATGGAAATAAATTTGCGGTACCTTTCTTTATCGGACACGACCTCGACGATGTTTCCCAATGGATCTGCAATCCTACCGCTAACATAGATCGTCCCGCTGACCATACTGATTCCTGCCCGTGTGCCTATATCACCGTCAACAAAAACAGAAGCTGTTTCAAGAGGTCTGCCACTTCCTCCAAAGTAGGCGAGGTCAACTCCCAGACTAGAGGCAAACCGCTTTCCCACTGAACCTGAAATATGTACATCATCCCCAGCTATCAGTGATTCTACTAGCTGGCGGTAGGTGTGATCGCTATCAACCTGACAGGGGATCACTTCATCCGGATCAAGTTCTTCACCTTTGTGCTGCCAGATGAAGTTGTATGTAAAATCACAGAGGCAGTCAACCGGAGAGTTGAATGTAAGGTGCATGAATATTCTATCCGACGAGGTTCTGATAAAAGTATCGATTTCATTACAAGTACCTTATTTTGTCTTATCTTTTTCTTCATTGTTCTGTTTATCCTTGTTTTACTAATTTTATTGATTCAGTTTTTCTTTTGAACTGATCATTCG
>CAZQWP010000121.1:0-2125 GCA_964597005.1 uncultured Methanosarcinales archaeon
GTTCTGGTGGAATGGTTGTCATGGATGATTCTGACTGTATGGTGGATGTTGCAAAGTATTTCCTTAACTTCACAAAGAAAGAATCATGTGGTCAGTGTGTGCCTTGTCGAGAAGGAAGCAAACAGATGTATCGCATCATAGACCGGATTTCGAAAGGAGAAGGGAAGATGGAAGATATACAACTCCTCGAAACCATCGGAAAAGTCGTAAAGGATACATCATTTTGTGGGCTCGGACAGACCCTGCCAAATCCAGTACTCACAACGATGAAATATTTCAAGGATGAATACATAGAACATATCAAATACAAGCGATGCGAAGCAGGAGTATGTCCCGATCTTGTGTATGCACCGTGTCAAAACGCCTGTCCGCTCAGTCAAGATGTGCCTTCCTATATCTCGTATATAGCTAGAAAACAATATGATACTGCATTAGAGGTCATCCATCGCGATAATCCATTCCCAAGAGTCCTTGGGCGTGTATGTCATCATCCGTGTACTTCGCGGTGTAGAAACCGGCCATACCCGATTGCCATCCGGACACTGAAACGATTTGTCGCTGATCGTGTTGAATATCCAAGACCAATAAAAAAAGAAGACGATAAAGGTAAAAAAATTGCTATTGTTGGCTCAGGACCAGCGAGTCTTTCTGCTGCCTATTTCTTAACTAGGAAGGGTTATGGTTGTACAATTTTTGAAAAGCTCAACTTTGCTGGAGGGATGCTGCGTACCTGTATTCCAGAATATCGTCTTCCAAAAAACGTCTTAAACGAAGAGATTGATTGGATCAAAGACATTGGTGTTGAGATTCGAAGTGGAATAGAGGTGGGAAAGGACACTACTATTGATGAACTGCTCGCATTTGAAGGATATGATGCAGCATTTATCGGTTGTGGTATGGATATTGGTCAAAACTTAAGGATTCCTGGAGAGACGTCAAAGGGCGTGGTTGATGCCATTACCTTTTTGCATTACATAAATATCGGACAGAAAGTAGATTTTGGAGAGAACATCCTTGTCGTGGGTGGAGGTAATTCAGCTATCGATGCTGCTAGGGCATGTGGTCGGGTGTGTTATCTTCTTAATAGGAAAGTAAGAATCATCTATAGAAGATCTATTACCGAGATGACCTGTCTGCCTGGAGAGGTTGAAGATACAATTGAGGAAGGTCTTGAGATTGATTTCCTCACAAGCCCTAAGAAGGTTCTAACTGACAAGAATGGAAAGGTAACCGGTCTTGAATGTCTCAAGATGAAGCTTGGCTCTATTGATAAGGCTGGTCGAAGGAAATCCTCACCGATTGAGGGAAGTGAGTTTGTCATCCCTTGTGATATGATTATTGTTGCAGTAGGGCAACAATCTGATCCAACATTTCTGAAAGGATGTGCAGGATTAGAAATCACGGAGAAAGGGACAATAGAAGTCGATGTTGATACGATGCAAACAAAACGCGAGGAGATATTTGCAGGTGGGGACATAGTGACTGGCCCATCGACGGTCGTTGAAGCAGCAGCAGCGGGAAAGAAAGCAGCCATGTCAATTGAAAGGTATCTGCAGGGGAAACCGATAAATCCTCCTTATAAAGTAGATTTTCCAAAGGAGAATGTGGAGGTACTCACACTCTCTGCTAAGGAACAGGAGTCCGTGGAAGCTTTTACGTGTCTTGAACAAGAACGTCTTCCAGCCTGTGAGCGATGTGGTAACTTCAGAGAAGTAGAGTATGTTATCACCCGGGATCAAGCAGTGACAGAAGCTAGAAGATGTCTGCGGTGTGATATCCATGATACAGGAGATGATGAATCATGAGTACGAAAAAGAATCTTGTTACGTTGACTATCGATGGTGTTGAGATACAGACTACAAGCGAGAAGACGATTCTTGAAGCAGCTATAGAGAATGGGATAGATATTCCTCACATCTGTCATTTGGATGGACTTGAACCAGCTGGAGTTTGCAGAGTATGTGGTGTTAAGATTAAGTGTGATGGCCGATGGTTGAATAAGGATGGTAGTGGGAAGAACACCATGCTTATTCCTTCCTGTATCACAAAGGTGAGGGAGGGCATGGAGGTCATTGCTCATGATGCTGAAATCAATAAGGCACGAAAGGTACTGGTGGAACTCTTG
>CAZQWP010000121.1:2135-5263 GCA_964597005.1 uncultured Methanosarcinales archaeon
AAAATACTGGACAAAATATTATTAAAATCATGGGCAATCCCTCCAGACAGGGTGTTGTCAAGTCATCCTACTGATTGTTTTACTTGTGAGCGCAATCAGAATTGTGAGTTGTTGAAGCTAGCCAACGAACTTCGGGTTACGGACATCACTATGGATAAAGAATTGCCGTGTTTCCATCTTGATGACACCAGCCCAGGAATCGTTCGTGATCCCAACAAGTGCATTCTCTGTGGAAGATGTATTCGGGTTTGTAGGGAGGTTCAGACGGTACAGGCAATAGACTTAATCAATAGGGGTGATACTACTACAGTTGGAACGGCGCTCAACAATGGCTTAGGTAACTCAGTCTGTGTGAATTGTGGGCAATGTATCCATGTCTGTCCGGTAGGAGCTATCAAAGAAAAATCAAGTATTGAATATGTTTGGGATGCTATTAATGATCCTAAAAAACATGTTGTTGTCCAAGAAGCACCTGCAATAAGGGCTTCACTTGGTGAGGATCTTGGCTTGCCTGCTGGAACGCTTGTGGCTGGAAAGATGCATGCTGCGTTACGACGGATGGGTTTTGATAAAGTCTTTGATACAAATTTCAGTGCTGATTTAACGATTATGGAGGAAGCTTCAGAGTTGGTCGGAAGGATTACTGGAAAGATTAAAAAGCCGATTCCTCAGTTGACTTCTTGTTCGCCGGGCTGGATTAAGTTCATTGAACATTTCTATCCAGATCTTCTTGATAATATCTCTACTTGTAAATCTCCACAGCAGATGTTTGGTGCTCTATCAAAGACCTATTATCCAAAGATTGCTAAGATAGATCCAAGTACCATAGTCTCTGTCTCTATTATGCCTTGTACGGCAAAGAAGTTTGAAGCAGAGCGCCAGGAGATGAATGATAGTGGATATCAGGATGTGGATTATGTGCTTACCACTCGGGAGCTCTCTAGGATGATTTTAGAGTCGGGTATTGATTTTGGCAATCTGCCTGATGAACCTGCTGAGGAACTGATGGGAGCATACTCTGGGGCAGCAACTATCTTTGGTACCACTGGTGGGGTTATGGAGGCAGCTGTTCGAACGGCTTATAAGATGGTGACTGGAAAAGAGATGAAAAACCTGGATATCTTTCCGCTGCGAGGAATAGAGGGCGTAAAGACAGCGTCTGTTGATTTTGATGGACTTGAGGTGAAAGTAGCAGTTGCTCATGGGTTGGGTAATGCTAGGATCCTTTTAGATGCAATTCAGAAAGGAAAATCTCCTTATCATTTCATCGAGATTATGGCTTGTCCTGGAGGATGCGTGGGCGGTGGAGGCCAACCATATGGATATGATATGGTGCGCCGTCAAATACGAGGTAAGACGCTTTACAAGGAAGATAGACATCTGCCTATAAGGGTGAGTCATGACAATCCAGCAGTGCAAGATCTCTATAAGAATTTCTTAGGTGAACCATTGGGCCATAAATCTCACAAGCTCTTGCATACTACCTATAAAAAACGTAAAAAGATAATCTATGAGGACGAGCAATAAATACAATCTAGGTCCTCTAGATTTTTTTATTTTTTTCTAATTTATTAGATTAAAAAAAAGCTTTGGTTGCTGTTTGCAGTATTTGAGTAGTTGCGTGATTCCAAGTATCTTTTGTAATCATCTTGATTGATGAGTTTGAGTTCTGCAACCCATTTGATTCTTTAGTATTCTCGTTTGGCAGGTAGTGGGACGAGTTTTTTGTAGCCTTTATTGGCAGTATTTACGCATTTTAAATGTCGTGGTTTTTTGTGTTGATGCAAAGTCTTATGTAGAGGCTTTTGCTTCTGCATGCCGGGGTTATTTGTAATGACTGATGAAAAAAAAATTGTTATTGTTGGTTGTGGTGCCGCTGGTGGCACTGCGGCTCAGTTCGCACGTAAAAACGATCGTAAAGCAAAAATAACTATAATTGAAAGTGGAAAGTACACTCAGTATTCTAAGTGTGGCATCCCTTATGCGATATCTGGTCATATCCCCAACATTGATGACCTTATTGAGTTCTCTGTGGAATGGTTCAATAAAATGCGAGTCGAATGTATCATGGAGACATCGGTAGAAGATGTCGATATGGATGCAAAGACTGTAAAAGTTGTTGGACCAGATGGCAAAAAAGATATTGATTTTGACGAATTGATAATTGCAACGGGTTCGGTACCCTTTGTACCTCCTATAAAGGGTGTGGCTGATGAGAATAAGAATCTTGTTGATGGTGCATTTGTCGTCCGTACATTAGACGATGCAAGAGGTATAAAGGAGCGTGTGAAGAAGGGAGAACCTGCCGTTGTTGTAGGAGCAGGCCTTGTAGGTCTTGAGACTGGCGAAGCTTTAGTTGAGTGCGGCATGGATGTAACGGTTGTTGAGGCAACACCTTCTATTCTTCCAGGAAATCTTGATGTGGATATGGCAAAGATGATGCAGGACCACATAGAAGCTAATGGGATGAAGGTCTTTGTTGACTCTTTTGTTACTTCTGCAAAACTTAATCAAGGTTCTGTTTCTGGTGTTGAGGTGAAGCACAATGATTCTGGTGAGATGGAAGAATTGCCATGTTCGCTTCTGATTGTTGCAACAGGTACACGTCAGATTACTGCTCTTGCTGGAAGTGTTGGTTGTAAGTTGGGTAAGACTGGCGGAATACTGGTAAATGAGAAGTCTGAGACGAATGTAAAGCATGTGTATGCTGCTGGTGATTGTTCCGAATATATTGATTTTATCACCGGAAATCCTATTGCTGTTGGTCTTGGTAGTATTGCAGTTCGTCAGGCAATCGCTGCTGGTGTAAATGCTGCTGGTGGAGATTATAGTATACCAAAAGGCCTTCTTTTGACGCGCACTAGCGAGTTTTTCGGTCTTCAGTTTGGAGCAGTTGGTCCTACATCAGAGATGTGTGAAGGGCGTAAGGCAATCTGGGGAAAGTACAATGGTCCTTCTCTTCCTGAGTATATGCCTGGTGGAGAACCGATTACAATGAAACTAGGCGCGGATCTTGAGTCAAGTGAGTTAGTAGGTGCTCAGGGTATTGGCAGATGCATTGCTCAGCGTGTGAATGTGTTTGCTACAGCTATTCTTGGCGGTATGACTATTGATGATTTCCGTTTGTT
>CAZQWP010000122.1:0-5259 GCA_964597005.1 uncultured Methanosarcinales archaeon
AAGGGGACTTCTCGGCTTACAAGTTAAAATAGTGAGCGATTACTGGACAATTACCACTACATAAAAACCAATACCGTGCATCCTCAATTTCTCACTACCGCCCCCGCCTTTCTATCAAACATTTCCATACACTCCCAACAAGGTCCATACGACCTGATTTTTTGAGCGCCTGGTACACAAACTGGTAGTTCTGAGGGTCCTTATATCGCAAAAGTGCGCGTTGTATTCTTTTCTCTTCCTTGCTTCTTGCAACATAGACCTTCTCTCCTGTAAATGGGTCGATTCCTGTGTGGAACATGCAGGTGGCAGCGGTCATCGGGGTCGGTGTGAAATCTTGGACCTGTTTTGTATACCTACCAGTATCACGTATGTACTCTGCAAGTTCGATCATATCTTCCATGGTGCATCCCGGATGCCCCGATATCAGAAATGTTACAAGGTACTGCTTCTTGCCCAGTTTCTTGTTGATATCCTTAAATTTCTCATCGAATTTCTCGAACACCTCACTTCCGGGCTTTCGCATGGCATCTGTCACTCGCTTTGAATAATGCTCGGGTGCAACCTTTAGCTGCCCGCTCACATGGTATGCGCAAAGCTCTTCCATATACTCTTCATCTTCAAGTGCAAGGTCGTAACGTACTCCGTAACCGACAAAAACCTTTGAGACACCCGGCACCTCTCGCAGGCGGCGTAGCACTTCGATGTTCTTTTGATGGCTCGTATCAAGGGATGGGCAGGGTTTCGGATACAGGCAGAGCTTGTCTGTGCATGTGCCGCTTTTCTTCCATTTCTTGCACTCCATTCCATACATGTTGGCAGAAGGTCCTCCCACCCCGTTAATGATTCCCTTAAAACCATACATCTTTGCCAAATGCTCCCCCTCGCGCACAATGGATTCGATGCTGCGGCTTGTGATCATACGTCCCTGGTGCATGGTGATGGCGCAGAAGGAGCAGGACCCAAAGCATCCACGGTGTGTGGTGATAGAGAATTTAACGATATCAAGTCCCGGGATTGCTTCTGTATAGGATGGATGTGCTTCTCTTGTGAAAGGGAGTTCGTACACATGGTCGAGTTCCTGCTGGTTTAGTCCCCGCATGGGCTTGTTCTGGACTACAATGGTCTTTGTGTATGGCTGGACCAGCCTTCGTCCACGGATAGGGTCCTGTTCATCATACAGCATCTTAAACGTCTTTGCATACACTGACCTGTTCTCTGAAACCTCGCTGAAGGAAGGGAGCTCAATGTAATTACAAAATTCGGTTTTTTGCTCCCGCCATTTCCGGACTTCCATTTTCCAGGTTGTCCCGTCAATGTCGTTGATATCACCAACTTCTTCACCGCGATCAAGCCTTTTTGCAATTTCAAGGATCTGGAGTTCTCCCATTCCGTACACCAGCAGGTCAGCAGGCGAGTCTGCAAGAATGGACTGGCGTACCTTATTTGACCAGTAGTCATAATGAGCCAATCGGCGGAGGGACGCTTCGATCCCACCGATGATGATCGGCACATCACGGTATGATTCTTTGATCCTGTTCGAGTACACGATGACTGCCCGGTTCGGACGAAGTCCTGTTTTCCCGCCAGGTGAATACACGTCCTCTCTTCTGGGTTTCAGTGCCGGTGTGAAATTCCCGACCATTGAATCCGTGTTCCCGGCATTAACTGCAAAAAAGAGGCGTGGTTTTCCCAGTTTTTTAAAATCCTCGGTACTGTCCCATCTAGGCTGGGCAATGATTCCCACACGAAATCCTGCATCTTCGAGAACGCGCCCGATGATTGCTGCACCAAAGCCGGGATGGTCCACATAGGCGTCACCTGTCACGATGATAACATCTAATTCTTCCCAGTCTCGTTGAGCAGCCTCTTTCAGGCTCATGGGAAGAAAAGAACTGGAAAACTTTGATTTGGATTTTGGTCTTTCCATAAGTGGTGTTTGGAGTTATAACATTGTTCCTGACATCTTAAAGGACAGCAGTATCTGTTCGTTGACACGGTTGTTGGTTACTTCACCGTGTCCCGGATAGAGTGTTCTTACATCCAGTTGGGTTATTTTTTGGATGGATTTTACCATTCTTTCTGGTGACCCCCCCACAAAATCCGTTCGTCCTATGCTACCGTTGGGAAACACGGTATCCCCTGAGAACAGGCTTTTTGATTCGGGTTCGTAGAGGCAGATACAGCCAGAAGTGTGCCCCGGAGTATGGATCACTTCAAGGTTTTCATTGTTAAGCGGGACAGTCTCACCGCCAATGTAGATGATATCAGGCTCAATCGCGGGGGCCGGGCGTCCGAAAAGCGAAGCAACGCTTTTAAAGTCATCTTTCAGGGATAATGCATCATCTTTATGTATTGCAACCTTTGCCCCGCTTTTTGCTGCAATACCTGCTGCTGCACCTGTGTGGTCGATGTGGCAGTGGGTAAGTATGATAAGTTCAAGGTCGGTAATATTGATATATTTTTCAAGTTCCCTTATCAGGATGTCGGGACTAATACCCGTATCGATCAGGATCTTTCCATTGATGATGTATGCGTTGGCATCATATGGAGATGTGTAAATCCGTTGAACGTTCATGTTTTCTGCTTTCTCCACAATTTCTCAGAGTCCAAAAACCCGTCGCGTGTTTTCTGCTGTCATTCTCGCAATTTCTGAATCCCTTATTCCTCGAAGCTTTGCTATCACCGGAATCGAATCTACAAGGAAAGCAGGTTCGTTCCTACCTTTACGGGGGGATAGGTATGGACTGTCGGTTTCAATGAGCATTCTATCAGACGGAATGTGTTTTGCAAGGGATTGGTGATGTTCTGAAAAACACACAAGCGTTGCAAGGGATATGTAGTGTCCGGCATCGGTGATGAGTTTCAGGGTCTCAAGTGAGCCGCTGTAGCAGTGGAACACTACCCTGTCCAGATGCTGTACAAGTTTAAAAACCTCCTCTTCTGTATCCCTTGCATGGATTACAAGGGCACTGTCAGTTGTTTCTACGATCTCGATCACCTTTTTGAAAACTGCCAGCTGGCGTGCCCTTTCTGGATCGGTTCTGCAATGATAGTGATCCAGTCCAGCCTCACCCACAGCGACCGCCATCTCGATATGCTGTTCGATCTGGGACAGTATACCCTCAATCTCTTCCTTACTGGCACTTGCAGCGACACCGGGAGCGAGCCCAAGGGTTGCGTGAATATGTTCGTACTCACTGGAAAGTGACAGGGTCGAGAGATTAGTCTTTTGATCTACTCCAGAATTAATAAATTCAACCACGCCGGCATGTCGCGCCCTCTTAATTGCTTCCTGACGGTCGCGGTTGAATTTCGGAAAATCAAGATGGCAGTGTGAATCGATGATCTCTTGTAACATGGCATCTACTTTTTAAGCAGCATATTGATAGCTGTTACGAGTGCATCAACTGACGCCATCACAATATCGATACTTGCAGACCGCGCCGTCACGATTCTTCCCTTTTCATCCTCAACACCGATGATCACCTCTGCAAGGGCGTCGGAACCACCAGTGATCGCCTCGATCCTGAAATCGTGTATACTGACCTTAGCATGTTCTCCTATTATCCCTTCAACAGCCTTGAGTGCAGCATCAATTGGACCAATACCAGTGTTTGAGGAAATGATCTCCTTATCATCGATTATGACCTTTACCACAGCAGTTGGCGTGATAATGTTACCGGTCATTACCGAGAGTTCTTTTAGTTCGATTACTTCCTTGCCTTCCGGTTTGCCAAGTACGACAGACGCCATTGCATATAGATCGGCATCGGTAATTCGTTTACCTTTGTCTGCAATTGCTTTTATCCTGTTCAGGATCTCGTTGAGCTGTTCATCGGTTGGATGCATTCCTGCTGCATTCAGTGACATATTAACTGCGTGCCTTCCGGCATGTTTGCCAAGTACGATGCGTCTTTTATGTCCTACCATTTCCGGTGTCATGATGCCGGGTTCGAAGGTGTCGGATTGTTCGAGCACACCATGGGTATGTATTCCGGATTCGTGGGCAAATGCATTATCTCCCACGATTGGCATATGCGGCGGTATGTTCACATGTGTGAAAGCCTCGACCATCTTTGCGGTCTCTAGAATATACTCGGTGTTGATGTTCGTTTTCGCGCCGTAGATGGAATTCAGGCTCATTACGGTTTCCGCAAGGTCTGCATTACCTGCGCGCTCGCCCAGACCATTGATCGTGACCTGTACCTGACTACCGCCCGCCTCCACTGCCATCAGGCTGTTCGCAACCGCAAGTCCGAAGTCATTGTGGCAGTGGACATCGATTGGAATATTTATTTCTTCAGCGATCTCCTTGATGAGATTATACATGTTGGACGGAGCCATTACTCCAACGGTATCCGGAACATTGATAATGTCACATCTTGCAGCTTCAACGGCTTTGTTGATCTCGATCAGGTAATCAAGGTCTGTCCGGGTTGCATCCATTGCCGAAAACATACATTTGCGTCCGTGGTCTTTGATGTATTCAACGGCATCTACTGCCATTGCAAGCACTTCTTCACGGCTTTTCTTTATGGTATGTATCCGCTGCACATCAGATGTGGAAACGAATGTGTGTATCATGCCCACATCGGTTTCAAGGCATGCATCAAGGTCTTTCCTAAGGACCCGTGCAAGACCGCAGACATCAAGAGTGAGTCCGGCATTTGCTATCGATCTCACGGATTGCTTGTCCCCCTCTGATGAGATTGGGAATCCAGCTTCGAGTATGTCTACTCCGAGTTTGTCTAGCTGGTGGGCAATCTTGATCTTCTGCTCGATAGTTATGGATACGCCAGGCGTTTGTTCCCCATCACGCAGAGTGGTGTCAAAAATAGTTATGTGTTTGTTCTTTATCGATTCATCGCCATAAAAAGCGATCCCTCAGGATTGTTTTAGTTTTCATAATAATCAAAAGAGTTAATTCGATCATAGTATAAAAAGAAAACGTTCTAATTGAAAACAATTCTTATTTTATTCTAATGTTGCACACAACTTATATATATGAGGATGGAGTTGTAGGGGTGCTCTCACTGGGATGGTCGATGCTGGTTTTGTACTGGCTTAACTATAAAACAGAGGGGAGCAAAACAAGTATATATTATCACGATAATATATAATAGCTTTAATAAATCTGCTACATTGGCAAGGTATATATGCTATGCCGATGATGGTAGCAATCTCGCACATAAAGTGTGAGGTTATATATCACCACCTTATCAAGTGGAGACGGGAGCTATTTCCCTGTCTGACGTTGGA
>CAZQWP010000123.1:0-5213 GCA_964597005.1 uncultured Methanosarcinales archaeon
CCCTTATCTCACTATTCTGGAAAAGGGAGAGCTGAATCGGATTCCCGCAAACCGCTAACCGTATTATTTTTTCAGGTTCAACATTGAACCTTTTTAGTATTTCCTTTACAGTCTCAATGATAAGTCCGTGCGCAACATCAGTTCCTGTAGTAATTGCAAAGTCAAGATGGTCCATTACATTTCCTCCCGGAAGAGGATGGCCCATAGTTATCACAGTTTTGATGGTTTCTTTCTTTTCAAGATCGATCAGTTGTGATCTAAAACCACTTGTTCCGAGGTCTAGGGATATTACATACATATTTGATCTTCTCTTTTTCATTTTCATGTTTTTCTATCTTTATATTTTTCTAGTAATGTCAAATTACCGAATGCAACATCGAAGCAACTCCTATTACAAGAGGCTCCATCACAAGGTCAACGCGATACTTCCTGCCGATCTCAGGTGGCAGTCCACAGGGTATTCCAGGCGTCGAGACAAGACATCTTTCTTCTATCATTCCTTCAGATATAGTTTCTGCGTTTGGTGTAGCTTCAAATATCATTGAGAACCGTTTCCGATCATCGCTGCAATATGGTTTTATACCCAGTTCATAAATAGCGTTTTCCAAAAAAGCTTTGTTAGGGTCGCAGGCATAAACGTTAAATCCTTTTTCCACAAGATGCGAAGCACCTGCATAACCGACTCTTCCCAGTCCTATAACCAGTATATCCTTTGAAGTGGCTTCTTTAAATCTAGATGCTATTTCGGCATATATTACACCTGTGGCAATATGATTACTCATGATCTTCCTAGTTCTCAGGTTGTGTGCAATGAAGATATTGTCATCTGCCATCAGTATTATATCAGCCCCCTGTGAAACAGCTTCATAATAACCTGTAACATCAGGATTTTCGGTGATAAATCCTTCAAGCCCGAAATATTTCACTATGAACAGTAGAGACGATGTGAAATTACTGATTATTCCATTGCCTGCACTTATGGGTATTATTCCTGCCTTTTCAGAACCGAGTTTTGTTCCGTATAACGATTCACATATCCCTTTTGTGTCAAATCCCGTGGCTTTCTTTACGATCTTGTCATTATCTTCAAGATTTGCAGAGAGGTTTTCCAGATCTTCCGGAGTTAAAAGAGCTATTCTTATGCCCCCTGTTTATTAATTCCCAGGCATTCATTGACGATTTCCAGTCCTTTTTGCCGGTTGCCTTCTAATTCTGCTTTTACAGAACCCCGGCTAATAATGGTAAAAACGTTTGTTTCTCCTTTGCATTCGAATATCTCAAGTCCTTCAGAAATGTAAAACTCGTGATAATCAATGCCTTGTGAGATCACATTTTCACCAACCGGTACGAGCTTACCATCCTTCAGGACCAGGTGCTCGAAGATACAGTAATTATTATCAGGAACCCAATCCAGCTCTTGAACACCATTCGAGAATGCCTGGATAAGGAGTTCAACAAGATTTATACCGGTACAGTGATAGACGACCGTAGGTGTCTGGCTCGGGAACCTTGCATCGATCTCAATTACTTTTAATCCTTTGGGGTTGTCTATTGCCTCGACATCCATTATTCCCCGAAGGTTCATGTTCTTTGCCAATTTATACGAGATATCCCTGAAGGCGGAGTAATGCCCGATGGGCGTGATCATGTGACAGTCATAGGTCTCATCCACATGTATTTTTGTCTCCTTGATTACTGCAAAACGCTTGCCATCCCCGACAACTTCAAGCGAGATCACATCCCCTTCTACATACTCTTCAATGAGCATTGCGGATTCAAGACCTTCCAGCCCTTTGTCATCAAAAATCAAGGAGGTCCCCACGCTGCTGCTCTGGCAGGGTGGCTTTACAAAATAAGGAGGAACTGTAGGTCTGTCGATTGGTGTGGGTATATTAATAGAATTGAAATATTTTTTTGAACGTTTCTTATCACTGCTAATATGGTAGGCATCAAAATCAAAGAGCAGCGGGCAGACCAGTTTATCCTTTATGGTTTTGAGGAATTCGATCGTGTCCGGATTCTCATTCACCGGAATTATCCAATCTAATGTCCTTGAGATATCAATGAGATTTTCAGGCTTTTCAATGACATCAAAACAATGGAAATCGTCAACCATATTTTTTATCAAAGGATGTTCATTTCTGTCAACAAGCACGACCTTTATTCCGGCTTTTTTTGCCAGGTAGGTCACTTCGAATCCCTGCAACTTTCCCCCGACCAGAGCTATGCTTCTAATGTTACTACCCCTAACATCCTGTTAAAATCTGATTGGGGTGCAGGTTCCATACCCATACCCTTCAGGCGTCTTATAACACTTTTTGGATCCCTGTCCCTCTCTTCCAGATGTCGGTCATAATTGACAACACCTTCAAGTGAAGAATTGAAAGGGATTATGGACGTGACCACATTTGCCCCTGCATTTAACCTTTGCACCATCCCATCAATCCCTTCAAGGTCAAGGGATGCAGGAATAAGCCTGTCAGGGAACATCAGCCTCATTATTGATAATATTTTCAGTTCGGAAATGTTGGGTTTCTGGGTTACACCCTCAAGTGGAGTTCCTTCCTGTGGAACAAAAGTCATCACACGAACCATATCAGGACAGTTCTCTTCCATACCCCGCAGTGATATTATGGTTGATTCTGTGTCCTCCCCAAAACCGGTCAGTATACCGTCTTCAACGCAGTAACCGATACTTTTTGCAAATTTCCTTGTATTGACCCGATCATCAAAGGATTGTCCTGTCCTCAGTTTCTGATAAAGGCTCCGGTCATGTGTTTCCTGGTATAATGCAAGGAAATTTGCACCATTCTCGTGTAATTCTTTCAGGACCTCATTGCCCATGACCCCGGGAGAAATCATAATTGGTAGGTTCAGTTCGCTTTTTACGGTTTTAATGATATCAATAAACCTGTCAGGACTATCATGGAAATAAGGGTCCTCCCCCATAGTCAGGTCTACCATGTGAATGTTCTCACCTTTTAGGACCTGGCATATGCTGCGTACTTCCTGAACACCAAGCCTGTATCTCTCTATATCATGAGGTTTTCTGTAATAGCAGAATGCACATTTGTTTTTGCAATACGTAGAAAAGTAAACAAAACTGTAGAGGAAGACTTTGTTCCTGAAGAAATGCTCTCTTACTTTTCTTGAAACATAATGTAATTTTTCCAGTTCCTCTTTTTCATTGATAGAGACCAGTTCCCTGAGATTATCATCTGAGAGTTTCAATCCGTTCAATATTCCTTCTGCAAAGTTGTCAAGGTCTTTTAGTTTCATGTCACTTAACAAGATATTACCTCACAGGTTAATGCCGATCCCGTTATAGTATGAATCGGACCTTGCAGCGCGTTTTATGTTCTTTAGATTGTGTTTTACCTTTAGCAGTCTCTCAAGACCAAAACCTGCCCCAATCCAGGGTTTATTGATACCCCAGTCCATATCTATAGGAACAGGTCCGACAACAGCTGATGAAAGTTCCATGTTCTTATGCATAACATCGATCGTATCCCCATAGACCATGCAACTATTGGAAACCAGTTCGTATTCGATGTCCAAAAATCCAAGGAAATCCTGTATAAGGTATTCAAGGTTCTGCCTTGTACTGTTTAATCCCATCTGGCAGAAGTTGAGCATGGTGAATTCTTCCAGGTGACTGTTGCCATCAGATTCTTTTCGATAGCAAGGTCCAATCTCAAATATTTTGGTGGGTTCCGGGAGTACATTATCAAATCGGTAAAGGAACCTGTACAATCCGGGAGCCAGCATTGGACGCAGGCACATGTCGTCGCCAACCCTGAATATCTGTTCTGATAGTTTCTTGTCTTCGCCAATTCCCATCCTTTCTATATATTCAAAGGGGATCAGTATTGGGGATTTTATTTCAAGGAATCCCATATCCACAAAGAACTTGGTTATTGTCCTTTCAAGTTTACCCAGCAGGTTTTCCCTATTTGTCTCATACATCAGTACGAGGTCTTTCTTTCTCTGGATCTTGAATGTAGATTCAAGTTCTTCGAAAGAGCGTTTATCTTTTGAAAAAGAGATCATTTCATCAGGACCAAGGAGTGATAATATCCTGTCCTTCTGGTTCTGTGTAAATTCTGTTTTTTTGGGTTTGACATTTTGTTTAAACGTCTTGTTGGTCGTTTTTGAAACCCTGGACTTTATCGTTTTTGGTTGCGGTACAAATGTCGGTACGGTAACATTTGGTTTTTTAATTTCAAGACCATCATGAAATTGAGCGTTGTTTATAGAACCCGTTGGTTGTGTATTTAGTGATTGTAAAAAAGTATCTGGAATTTTTTTGTTTGTCTTATTAAATTCTGATGAAGGGACGACCTTTACTGTTACTTTGACATCGTTCTTACTTGAAACATTATTCGAAAATTCTTTTATTTTTTTTTCCGGAACACGGCAGCTTTTACAGGGTTTGAGGAAATTGCGGTTGCGAAGGGATCTTGCAGCTCGGCTGGACCTGGAGTTCAACACCACGATCGTCTCTCCACAGCCCATTGTAATTCGTATATGTTTCTGTGATGCTTCGCAGTTTTTTATCACATGAAGGCATCCTTTTCTTGATACCCATAAACCAGTTTCTTCTATCATTGAATACATTGATTTTTTTTTCATGCTTTCGGCTCTCCGAACTGAGAAATCTTATCCAAACCATTTCCTAGGAACCCAAGCATTCACGCTTGCAGTTGGTCTCTTTGCTGTTATTGAACGACATTTTCTCTCACTCCCGAATTATATCGTAAATTCCAGATTTTGTGATCATTCTAACCCCGATTACAGGATTCTCCTGTCCATCGACCCTAAATTTAAGGAATCGATGCATAGCGGAATAAGTGACACCAAAACTGCCAATCTTTTTGGTGTTATATCCAGATACGCGTAGGTATCATTAGATGATTAAAACAACTGCAACAGAACTATTATCTATGAGCAGATTAGTTCTAATACATGTAACACCAACTTTTTTGACAGCACCGTATATCAATTAGATTTATGGATAAACAACATTATATCATAAACTCAAGAAAATGTGGTTACTTATTTTGAATCTATTATCATCGAACAAATGTTGATTTCAGTTAATACTATTACAATAATCTTGTAATATTACAAATGTATTATAATTTTAACAAGCGTGTATTTGAACTACTCCACGCTTACGCATGGAGATTCTTACAAATAACTACAAGTTGTAG
>CAZQWP010000124.1:0-5207 GCA_964597005.1 uncultured Methanosarcinales archaeon
TGGAGAAGATGGATTCTCTAAGGGTACTCTTCATTATATAAAGAAGAATACCGAAGCATATAAGCCATTTACCCTTAATGCTCATGTGAGGGAGAGAGTTATACAGTGGGGCGCAAGTAGTAATGTCTAACGAAAATGTAAAGGTAAATGTATCTATATGTTTACGAAAGTGTATCAAAACATATACTTCGACGTTTAAAGCTATGATTGTTTAATTTAGGGAAAGGTTTTTGATCATACCTTTCCTGCACCATTACAGTTTATGCAACTTGTTTTAACCTTATCCCCCACAAAAATATGAAGACGCCGGCATTCAAACCGGCGTTATTGGTATGCTACATCCGGGTGTTACTTCTGCTTACCGGTGTTCTGGTATTTCTTATATCCCCATACACCTACAACAACCAGGAGCACCAGCACAAGCAGGTATGCGATGGGGCGGAACTTGTCGAGTTTTTCTGAGGTTGGTATTGCAGGCAGGGTTCCTGTCCTGATCTTTAGCGTATCCGATATCTGGTCGTGACCGTCCACATCCTCGTATTTGATTTCGCTGTTTATGGCGTACATCTTGGAGGTCGCGTCTTCGTCCACGTTCACATTAAATACCGCAACTGTAGTCTCACCGGGCGCCATTGAACCGATGAATGCCTGGTCATCAGTAGTGCTGAAAGGTTCGGATGCACTGATCCTCACTGTCGCATCCTTGATAGGAATCTCGCCTGTGTTCTTATAGGTGACATACAGCAATGACTCCTCACCTGCACGGAGTTCACCCTGCACATCCGTCACTTCAAAGTTAGCTTCTTCCTTGACATAGATAGGTATTGTAATATTCTGGCTCAGGACATCATACCAGAGACCGATCTCAAGGTTCGTGACACCGAGGTCAGTCTCATTGTCACCGTCGATCTGGACGTTCTCCTGATAGCCATACAAAAAGTTCAGCATGAGGGGGTAAGCACCAGCAGGTGCATTTTTTGCGATCTCGATAGTGAACTTGATCGGGTCTTCGGTCTGCTGTCCGGTGGGAAGTGAACCTGCTTCCTGTGGTCCGGACTTTACTTTCACAGTAGGGTCCAGCGATACCAGAGTTGCGACAATCCCTATGGCTGTCGTTCTCTGTGATTCATAGCTCATTTCCGTCTGCTGGAGTTTTTGGTTGAGTTCGCTTAGCGGATCATCGTCATCCTCTGACTTGAATCCTGTAATCGTTCCCTTGTTCATGAGGTTTATACTCAGGGTCACCGTATCTCCCCGTGAAAATTCACTATCCCCTACTAGCGTTGCTGTTAGATCTGGACCTCCGTAAACAGTATAGTAGTTTTCTCCGAAATCAAAATATTCAGGCAACTCTGCCTGTGCCGGTACTGCTAAAAGCAAAAGCAATGACACTGTGGTGATCAACATTTGTTTGCTGGCTTTACTGTAATCCATAAAAACTCCTCATAAACATAATTCTAACATTTCATGCATACTTATTTTTGTTTCGTATAATATTCACTATTAGATATACCCCAAGGGCTATCAATCCATTTATTGCCCAGATACCAAGCCCGATTTTCTCCTCGGCAGGTTCTAAGGGGACACTCAACCTGAGGTTATCTGAAAAAGCGGTTTCTCCGTCCTCATCGCGGTATTTGATCTCGCTATCGATACCATATGTTTTTATCACTGCTCCTGCGTTTGCAGAGATCACGAACAATGCTGTTTTACTTTCCCCAGCGTCGATTGTCCCAAGCGGCACCACGGATTGCAAGACACTCAGTGGTCGCATCACAACAACACGGGCATTTGCCTCCTCCGCAGGAAGCTCTCCAATGTTCCTGTAGGTGACATTTATTACACCGGTAGAGCCGGTTGTCAGATGCCCATCCACATTTTCCACTTCGAAATCAGCCGATTCCCTGACATGGATGGGAATTGTAAGTGTCGTGTTCGTGCTTCTATAATATGTTGTGTGGTCGAGGTTTGCAAGTCCAAGAAGCCGCACATCGGTGGTTGCCATCTGGACCTGGCGCTGGTATTCGTAGGATAGGGGCAGCAAAAGGAAATAATCACCACCTGGTGCTTTATTTGATATTGTTATCGTGAAAATGAGCGGATCTTCCGGAAGTTCACCAGATATGAGTTCATCTTCCAGTGTCTGGCTGCTGGTTACAGGGTCCACATCGATGTACGGTGTGGGTGAGACCAGACGTGCCTTGATACCAAGGGCTGTCGTGCGGGATGCTTCATATTCCAGTTCCTTCAGGGATATCGCATGCAGCATTTCATTGGTACCCACACTTGTAATGGATTTGAAACCCAATGGCACTCCCTTGTTTGCCAGAATGATCCTGACCTCGCCGGTACTGCCGCGTTCAAATTCTGGGTCCCCCAGCACGGATGCATATATGTCAGGCTCTCCATAACTGTTATAGTAATTGGTCGAGAAAGAATAAGTCGGCGGCAAAAATTCTTTAGCATCAGTTGGTACCATGGATGTAGCCGCTGATATGGCTATCATGAGTACGATAAGGGAGTTTACAAATGATCGTTGTATGGAAATGTTGATGTCAATCATTGATATCGACTTCCGGTTTGTGTATATATCTGGGGATAGTATTTCCTTCCGTATATTTTGAAATCATTTTTGCTTTTTTCTGATCGCGCCACCCATCAAGAAGCACGATCACAGGCGGGAACACGATAAAGGTTGCAATAAGTGCAAGTATAACATCCATGACGGTCACCAGACCAAAATTGCTGGTCATTGAAAAGGGTGACGCTATAAGTGCAGAGAATCCAAACACTGTGGTAAGCCCCGATGCAAAGATGGCTTTCCCGATCTTTGTGCTTGCTTCCCGGATTGCATGAAGCGGATTTGCACCGTTTTCCTTTTCTTCATAATAGCGCTCCATCATAAGTACAGCGTATTCAGAACCTACCCCGAGTATCAGTGCCCCAAGGGTAGCAGTCATGGGGGTGTATTCCAGTCCGGAGTAATACATGATCCCGCCTGCCCACCCGATTACTATGAACATTGTGACAACAGGTGTCAGGGCTTTGATCCAGTTCCGGTATATCACAAGTAGTCCTATAAACACCATCATAAGCCCGAGAAGTGTCATTGCGATCCTGCCTGATGTAAGTGCCGTGAACACTGTTGTAAACACCACTGAATTTCCTGTAATTGTGACGGTGGTGCCAGGTGGTGGAGGCATCCATGCAATATCTTCTTCCAGCATTCCCATAAGTTCTGTGATACCTTCAAGTTTTATATCTGCCACAGCATTCCCGATATCCAGATCCAGCAGCAGCATATTCTTGCCATGCATATACCGGTTTTTTTGCATCTCGGGGATTTGTTCATATAATCTCTCGATATCTGCACTGTTATCAGGGATAGTACCCCCATTCATTGTTTTTATTATAGGTACGATACTGGATGCACCGTATATCCGGCCTCTGCCCTCTACTTCATGGGTACTGAAATCGTCTATCCATTTAAGCACGTTGGGATCAGCCGAATCATCCACCTTTATGATCAGGTTCAATGCATCGGTTCCTCCGATTATGTCACCCAGATGCACAAGGTCGATCAGTGCGGGCATGTCCTGTGGGACGAAGTTTGTCACATCTGTCTGTACGGGTACAAATGAATCTACATACAGCCCTGATATGCACAGAAAACCTGCAACAGCAAGCACCATTGCCGGATGTAGCACTGTGAATGTGGTCGTTTTCTCTATAATGGTACTAAGTATGTCATCTGAATTGTCAGCATCTTTATTGCGGTGAGAATCTTTTTGTGCGATATGTCTGGTTTTTCCCTCTGTTCTTTTTTCCCTGAATATATCAAGTCCATAAATCACAGTCACACCTACAAAAAGGGCTGACAGGAAACACATGATAATCCCGATAAGAAGCAGTTTGCCAAAATCCTGTATCATTGGTACAGTGGACGTGAAAAGCGAAAAAAAGCCAAGTGACGTGATTATGAGTGCTATCAGGACTGCGGGGCCGGTATGTTTTATTGTTTCAATAACAGCGACTTCCCCGCTCTCATTGCGCCCAAGTTCCTCTTCAATACGGTTATGGAACTGGATAGCATAGTCGATCCCGAGACCTATCAGGATCGGGAACGCAGACATGGATACCATACTGAGAGGTATCTTCAGGTAGCCCATGGCACCGAAGGTGTAGATGATACCAAGAAGTACTATTGGAAGCGGTAGTAGTTTCCATCTCACATGCCTGAACACCAGATAAAGGACAATGACCATAAAGATCGCCGAGATCAGAAGCAATGGACCCATGCTAGTGGTCATTTCATTGTTCATGGCAACCATAAAGGCCGGGTCACCTGTTATGATAACATTATACTGGGGCGGGAAATCTGCAAGTTCCACGGTCTTCTCGACTTCACGCTGTATCTCTACTAGTTCATTGTCACTTACGTCACCCTTCATTTCCACGTACATGAGAGTGTGCGTCCCATCCGGAATGATGCCCGCAAACTCTGAGCTGTGAGATGAGATTATAGAATCAATTTCCCTCTCTGATTTCGGAATTTCGTATTTTCCGGTGAGCTGGTAATTGGCGTTCTTGATCATTGACACAGCACTGGAGATTCCTGTTACACCCCGTATTGACTCCACACTACTCTCCAGTCTCTCAGCAGCCTGCAAAAGCTCAGGTTTTGTAACATCACCATTCTCGATGATCACAATAATGGATTCAGTAGCGAAGATGTTTAGGTACAGGTAGTCAAAGTCCTGATATAGTGCTGAGTCCTTCTCAACAAATGTCTCTGTACCTGATTCCATCTCGATCTGCTGGGCACCCTGCACTGCAAGGATGATAAGCAGTATCACAATTAGAAGGATAGGAAGAGAATTATCCTCTATAAAAATTCCCAATTTTTCAAAGGCTTCTTTGATAGCCGATTCTCCTTAATATTTCAGTGCATAAATAAATATATGTAGTGGGGTAATACATTAATAGTGTATTTAGAGTTTTCGGGGGAACTGTTGCACAGGTGAAAGGACCTGAAATCAAAAAGATTTGAGCGCATCTCATTTTGATATCGCCATCTGTATTTTAATTTGTAAGCCGAGAAGTCCCCTTTCGTAAGATGGGGGATGAGAGGCGTAATATCCCAACACAATAATAGTATGTTATCTATTTTATACAAAAAATATATATGTTGTTAAAATACAATGTCT